>NZ_JBHWUU010000003.1:0-184800 GCF_042737375.1 Streptomyces sp. NPDC060000 | reverse complement strand
GCGTCGACCTTCTCCACCCGCACCAGCTCCCCCCACACCACGTACCTGTACCGGCTCGTGTACACCGGCGTGCAGGTCGTCAGGGTGATGTAGTGGCCGGCCTTCTTCCTGCCGGACTCCTTCGGGATCGGGCCGAGGACCTCGACGTTGTACTTCGAGGTCTCGGGGAGGACCGCGTACACCTTGTAGACGTACCAGTCGTCCTTCGTCTCGAAGACGATCGGGTCGCCCTTCTCCAGCTTGTCGATGTTGTGGAACTTCGCGCCGTGGCCGTCGCGGTGCGAGGGCCGACAGCCAAGTGCACAGTGATCGACGTGAACCCCGGATGCATCCCGCACGGTCCACGCTTTTGCTTCAGTCGACCGCAGCCCACGCCCAGAAAACGATCGTGTCTTCATATCGGCTGACTCGTTGATCGATTGGGGTGGGGTGTCATGTCACAGCTCTCATGTCACAGCTCTGCCCTGGCCACATGGCCCGACCACTAACAGAGGGGCAGACGTGATCAGCGAATCGGCACTGCTGGAATCCAAGAGCCTGCGGGACAGCGCGCTCGAACGCACGGACGTACTCGACAGGGTGAAGGCACTGTCTCGCTGCTGCCGGACGGGATGCATGTGACCACGGCGATGGTGGCGGCGTACTTCGGCGTCACCGCCGAGGCCATCCGCCAGCTCAAGGCACGCCACCACGAGGAGCTGTCGGGCAACGGAATGCTGACCTTGCAGGGCCCTGACCTGGCAGAATTTAAGCGTGACGTCCTGTCACGCTATCCGGGGACTTATCCACAGCCTCGGTCCAGCCTCACTCTCTACTCCCGTCGCGCGGTCCTCAACGTCGCGATGCTCCTCCGTGACAGTGAAGTCGCCCGTCAGGTGCGCACGTACCTACTCGACATGGAGTACCGGGCGCGAACGCAGGCCGTGGACAACCCGGTCCCCTCGGACTCCGGGTCCCTCGACGACCGCATCGACCAGCGCATCACCCACATCCTCGGCAAGACCGTCGTACCCATGTTCAACGCTCTGATCGAAACATCAGGTGAGCATCAGCGGGAGCTGATCGCCCTCCGAGCAGGCGTCCAGCAGGTCGAGAAGCGGCTCCGGCAGCACCATGCCCGGCTGCATCGGCTGGAAGGCCCACGCGAGGATCGGCCCCTCGCCGGAGTCATGGCCTGCATGGACGCGATGAACGGGCGCGAGTTCGAGGAGCACATCGCCACACTGCTGCGCCGCGACGGCTGCACCAATGTCATCGTGCAAGGCGGCGGAAGGGACCGCGGCATCGACATCACCGCTCTCACGGCCCACGGGCGACGCCTCGTCGTCCAATGCAAGAGGTTCGCGCCCCACACCTCCATCACCAGCCCCGAGCTCCAGAAGTTCGTCGGCGCCGCCAAGGTTCTCCACGACTCCGAGGTTGCCCTGTTCGTGGCGACCTGTCCCTTTACCCGTGATGCCCTCAACATCGCCGCCGAGACCGGCATCACCGCCGTCCACCGTGGTCTTCTGGAGGAATGGAGCGCCGGGGCGGCCCTGGCTGTTCTCGAGTGACCAGAACACGAGGCAGAAGGCCCGAAGCCGCAAAGGCAAGTTGCGGCTTCGGGCCATCGTCATGCTAGGTGACAGACCCCTTGAAGAGGCACTGTCCCCTCAACTCAGTTCCTTCGGGGGGGTCCGGTCCGCGTCGACCTTCTCCACCCGCACCAGCTCCCCCCACACCACGTACCTGTACCGGCTCGTGTACACCGGCGTGCAGGTCGTCAGGGTGATGTAGTGACCGGCCTTCTTCCTGCCGGACTCCTTCGGGATCGGGCCGAGGACCTCGACGTTGTACTTCGAGGTCTCGGGGAGGACCGCGTACACCTTGTAGACGTACCAGTCGTCCTTCGTCTCGAAGACGATCGGATCGCCCTTCTCCAGCTTGTCGATGTTGTGGAACTTCGCGCCGTGGCCGTCGCGGTGGGCGGCGAGCGTGAAGTTGCCCTCCTTGCCGCTCGTCGGAAGAGCGGCCTTCAGAGGGTCGGTGTAGTAGCCGGCGACACCCTCGTTGAGGATCTTCGACGAGGTGCCCTCCTCGACCAGCACCTCGCCGTTCCTCATCGCGGGCACATGCAGGAAGCCGATGCCGTCCTTGGTGTCGAGCGCCCCGGGGCCGGTGTCCTGCTGGGCCCAGTTGTCGCGCACCTTGTCGCCCTGCCGGTCCGCGTGCCGGTCGGCCACGACGTTGGTCCACCACAGGGAGTAGACGACGAACAGGCCGAGCACCAGGCCGGCCGTGATGAGAAGTTCGCCGAAGACGCTGACGGCCAGCGCGATCCGGCCGCCCCCGCGACGCCGCGGCGCCGGATCGGGCGCGTCCACACGCGCGTGCTCTTCGTGCTCGGTGTCGCCGGTGGTCGCTGCCACGTTCCTCTGCCCTTGCTCGACTGCGTTACCTACTCGACGAGCGCATCCGGCTTGCCCTTGCTGCGCGGCCGTTCCTCGACCATCTTGCCCCAGACGATCAAGCGGTACTTGCTGGTGAACTCCGGCGTGCAGGTGGTGAGGGTGATGTACCGGCCCGGCCCGGTGAAGCCGGAGCCCGGCGGCACGGGGTCGAGGACGCTCGTGTTGCTCGGCGCGGTCACCGGCAGCGAGGACGTCATCTTGTAGACGAAGTACTCGTCCTGCGTCTCGACGACGATGTCGTCGCCCGCCTGGAGCCGGTTGATGTACCGGAACGGCTCGCCGTGCGTGTTGCGGTGACCCGCGAGACCGAAGTTGCCGGTCTTCGCGTCGGGCATCGCCGTCGTCAGCGGGCTCTCGCCGTAGTGCCCGACCATGCCCTTGTCGAGCACCTTCTTGTTGCTGACGCCCTCGGCGATCGGCACCACCACGTCCAGCTTCGGGATGTGCAAAAGGGCGAAGCCCTGCCCCGGCGAGAACACGCCGGGGGCGCCCTTGCCGCTCGCCCAGTCGTTCTGGAGACTGCTCGCCTCCTTGTCGGCCTGCGCGTGCGCCCGCACGTTCGTCCACCAGAGCTGGTAGGTGACGAACAGCAGCATCAGTACGCCCGTAGTGATGAAGACCTCGCCGACCGCCCGGCTGACGACCACGCCGGCGCTCGGCTTACGGGCCCGCTCCCGGCGGCGCGCCTCGACACGGGACAGAGGCCGCTCGCCCTGCCCCGGCGCCGCGGCCCCGTTGTACGACTCCGCCGGCTCGCCCGGGCCCCCATGACGGCCGTGACGGCCCTTGGCGGCCTTCCTGCGGGCCGCTCGCCCACCGGCTGGAAGTCCAGGGACGGGAGAGCCTGTTGAGGCGTCAGAAGCGGATACGCGGCCGCCGCCCGACGCGGAAGCGAGCGGCGGCATCCGCAGCGCCACCGTCTCGTCGTCGGTCGGCGGCTGGTACGGCTCCCCGGCGTAGGGAGCGGCTCCATGGGCATCACCGCCGAAGGACTCGTACGGCGCGGTGCCGTACGAGTCCTCGCGCTCGGGGCGCAGCGCGGTCACGCCGTGGCCCTGCCCACCACCGGGGCGAGCCCCGCCGACCTCGCCACCGCGCCCTGGTCGCCGCACTCCACCAGCCAGTTGGCCAGCATCCGGTGCCCGTGCTCGGTCAGCACCGACTCCGGGTGGAACTGGACGCCCTCGACGGGCAGTTCACGGTGACGCAGGCCCATGATGATGCCGTCGTGCGTACGGGCCGTGACCTCGAGTGCGGCCGGGACCGTCGCCGGTTCGGCGGCCAGCGAGTGGTAGCGGGTCGCCGTGAAGGGGGTCGGCAGCCCCGCGAACACGCCCCGGCCCTCGTGCTCCACCAGCGAGGTCTTGCCGTGCAGCAGCTCCGGCGCCCGGTCCACCACACCGCCGTACGCCACCTGCATCGACTGCATGCCCAGGCAGACGCCGAAGACGGGGACACCGGTGGCCGCGCAGTGCCGGACCATCTCGATGCAGACGCCGGCCTCCTCGGGCGTACCGGGCCCGGGGGACAGCAGGACGCCGTCGAAGTTGTCCTGAGCGTGGGCCGTGGAGACCTCGTCGTTGCGCAGGACCTCGCACTCGGCGCCCAGCTGGTACAGGTACTGGACCAGGTTGAAGACGAAACTGTCGTAGTTGTCGACGACGAGAATGCGCGCGCTCACTGGTTGTCCACCGTCACATCGTTGAAGGGAAGCAGCGGTTCGGCCCACGGGAAGACGTACTGGAACAGCGCGTACACCACGGCCACGACCAGCATGATCGAGATCAGCGCCTTGACCCACGCGCTTCCCGGCAGATGCCGCCAGATCCAGCCGTACATGCCGTCCCTTCCGTCGCATCACGGCACCTGACTCACGCCGTACGCCACCAGACTAACGGCGCAGGGCCTTCGGTTCGCCTGCCTCCACAGGCTGTGTGGAGTCCAGGTGCGCCCAGACGATCAGCCGGTGACTGTGCCCCCATTCCGGATCGCACGTGGTCAACGTCAGGTACCGGCCCGGACGCGTATACCCCGACTTACGTGGCACAGCGTCGATCACCTCGACGTCCGAGGGCACGGTTTTGTAGGGCCCTTTGTCTATTCGATAGGTGAACCACGTCGTCCCGTCCGTCAACACCACCGCGTCCCCCCGCCTGAGCTCGGGGAAGTCCTTGAACGGATCGCCGTAGGTACGGCGGTGACCTGCGACGGAGAAGTTCCCGGTCTGCCCGAGCCGCGCGCTGCCCGCGTAGTGCCCCAGCCCTTTCTTCAGGGTGCCGGTGGCGGTCCCTTCGAGCACCGGCTTGTTCCACGTGAAACCAAGGCGCGGGATGTACATCACCGCGAAGGGTTTACCGCTCCGGTACGGCGCCGGTGACGCGGTGGCGTCCGCGCCGGGGGCGGGGCTCGTGCCGGGGGCGGGGCTCACGGTCTGCCGCTCCCACTGGTCGTGGAGTTCGTCGATCTGGTCGCCCATGACGCGGTCGGCCTGCACACCGGTCCAGAACAGCACGTAGACGACGAAGAGGACGATGACGGTGCCGGCGGTGATGCACAACTCGCTGAACGTCCTGACGATCACCCGCACCGACACAGGCGCCCCCCGGCGGCCGCTGCTCCACTACTCCACAGGCTTGGCGTAGTGCAGATCCACTGTGCCCGAGTAGCCCGGCAGAGTCACCGCCCCGTCCTCGGTGACTTTCCAGCCGAGGCCGTAGACGTTCACGTAGACCATGTAGTTCTGGATGGCCGGAGCGTCCGCGAGCGCCTGCTGAAGCTTCTCCGGGTCACCGACCGCCTGGATCTTGTACGGCGGTGAGTAGACGCGGCCCTGGAGGATCAGGGTGTTGCCGACGCAGCGGACGGCGCTGGTGGAGATCAGCCGCTGGTCCATCACCTTGATGCCCTGGGCGCCGCCCTGCCAGAGCGCGTTCACCACGGCCTGGAGGTCCTGCTGGTGGATGACCAGGTAGTCGGGCTGCGGTTCCGGGTAGCCGGGGAGCTTGGCGGTGGCGTTCGGCGGGGCGTCGTTGAGGGTGACGGTGATGGCCCGGCCCTTGACCTTCTGGGTCCCGGCGTTCTTCTCCAGTCCGGCGAGTTTGTCGTCCTGGGCCCGGGTGCTGCCGTCGTCGGCCTCGGCCAGCGACTCCACGTCGTCGCGCAGGACGCCGTTCGACTCGTCCAGCTCACCGTTCTTCTGGCTGCGTTCCTGGATGAGGTCGGACAGCTTCAGCAAGGAGGCGTCCGTGCGGATGTTGGTGCCCTTGGCCGTGTTGAAGCTGGTGAAGAAGAGCAGGCCGGCGAGGGCGAAGACACCCACGGTGAGTACCCGCACGGGCCGGAAACCGCCCCGTCGATCGTGAGGCGAGGGTGGGGTCTCGGCCCGGGAAGAGGCCGTGGAGTGCTCCGGAGCGGAAACACGGGCGGGATCAGGGCCGGAACCCGTTGTATCCGTCCGGGGGGAGTCGGCAGAATTGCTCAACGTACCCTTATCTCCTTCGGCGCCGTAGAAGCACTACGCTAACGGACGCCCGGGGGAGCCTCTCGGTCCCCTGGTACGCAGCCCCCGAGCCCGACCCGAGCACCTGCGCGGCCACGCAGCGCATCGACAGGAGAGACCCTCGTGCCGAAGTCACGTATCCGCAAGAAGGCCGACTACACGCCGCCCCCGGCGAAGCAGGCGACCGCCATCAAGCTGAACAGCCGTGCCTGGGTCGCGCCCGTCATGCTGGCCATGTTCCTCATCGGGCTCGCCTGGATCGTGGTCTTCTACGTGACCGACGGCTCGCTGCCCATCGACAAGCTGGACAACTGGAACATCGTCGTGGGCTTCGGGTTCATCGCGGCCGGGTTCGGCGTCTCCACCCAGTGGAAGTAGCGGCGGAAGCGGTGGGGACGACGTGGGCCGAATAACTCTGCCCACGGTTATCCCCTGAGTTATCCACAGCAGTTTTCCACATGGGGAAAAGAAAGACGATCTGTGGATAACTCATCGAAGGTTGACGCCGGTGTGACCTAACTACCGGCTGCCCCCTTCACTCGAAAACCTGTTCGCCCCCTGCCTGACCTGTGCAAACACAGGTCGGAGTCAGGGGGCACAGCTGTTCCCGCACGTTGTGCACAAGATTCGCCACAGACTGTGGACAACCCGCTCAGGTGAGCTGGACAGTCCTCAGGAGCGTCACCACCACGACCACGGCCAGCATCAGCGCACAGCTCCCGAACTGCACCAGAGCCCGGCGCTCGCGGGGCGCGTGAACCATCCCGGCACCGATGACGACACCGGCGACCAGACCTCCGATGTGGGCCTGCCAGGAGATACCGCTCCAGCCGAACGTGATCACCAGGTTGATCACCAGCAGGGCGATGACCGGCCGCATGTCGTAGCGCTGCCGGCGCACCAGCACGGCGAGCGCGCCGAACAGACCGAAGATGGCCCCGGAGGCACCGAGCGAGGCCTGGTTGGGCTCGGCGAGCAGGTAGGTCAGGGCGCTGCCGGCGAGACCGGAGACCAGATACAGCGCGAGGTAGCGGACCCGGCCGAGGGCCGCTTCGAGGGGGCCGCCGATCCACCACAGGCTGAGCATGTTGGACAGGATGTGGATGTAGCTGGCGTGCAGGAACATCGAGGTCAGCAGCCGGTACCACTGCCCTTCGGCCACGCCCTGGATCTCGCCCAGCCCAAGGGCGGGCATGATCGCGCGGCCGATCAGGTCGAACCGGTCGGTGAAGCTGTCACCGAGAGCCTGCTGGACGAGGAACGCCGCCAGATTGAGACCGATGAGGATCTTGGTGACCAGGTGGGGATCGGCGGCGACCGCACCCCCCGCGAGCGTGCGGGGCCGCGAGGCGCTGGGCGCGTGGCCGGTGCCCGAGCCCTCGCGGACGCAGGTGGGGCACTGGAAGCCGACGGAGGCGCTGACCATGCACTCGGGGCAGATCGGCCGCTCGCAGCGGGTACAGCGAATGCCGGTCTCCCGATCCGGGTGCCGGTAACAGACGGGCAGGCCGCTCTGCGCGTCGTCCTGCCTGCTGCCAGGCGCCTGGTCCATGGGCTCCCCCAGTTGAGTCGTCCGAGTCAGTCGAAAGGAACCGCCCTGCTCATCCTTACGGACGAGCAGGGCGTTTGGTTCCCGGTGGCCGGTCCGGTTCCCGGCGGTTCACCGCGGGCGTCGCTCAGCCCTTGCGGCTCTCGACGACGACCGACTCGATCACGACGTCCTTCAGCGGACGTTCGGTGCGCGGGTTGGTCTGGGCGGCCGCGATGGCGTCCACCACCTTCTGGCCGGCCGGGTCGGTGACCTCGCCGAAGATGGTGTGCTTGCGGTTCAGCCAGGCCGTCGGGGAGACGGTGATGAAGAACTGCGAGCCGTTGGTGCCCGGGCCGGAGTTCGCCATGGCCAGCAGGTAGGGCCGGTCGAAGCGCAGGTCCGGGTGGAACTCGTCCTCGAACTGGTAGCCGGGGTCGCCGGTTCCGTTGCCCAGCGGGTCGCCGCCCTGGATCATGAAACCGCTGATCACCCGGTGGAAGACCGTGCCGTCGTACAGCCTGTCCTTGGACCGCACGCCGGTCGCCGGGTTGACCCACTCCCGCCCGCCGGTGGCGAGCTCGACGAAGTTCCTGACCGTCTTCGGGGCGTGGTCCGGGAACAGCCGGATCCCGATGTCGCCGTGGCTGGTCCTCAGGGTGGCGTACAGCTGCTCGGCCACGGTCTGCCTTCCGTTGTCTCTCTGTGACCCACAGATCCTCGCACGGTCCGCAGCGGGCTCCGCCCGACGGCCGTTCCCGGACCGGAACCGACGGTTCGGGTACGGAAAAGCATCCGACTCGTCCGGGACGGGAGCGAGCGGCGCCGATCCGTGGCATCGTCGGCTTTGTCGCCCTGTCGGCCCTCTGTTGCCCTTGTCCCCGATCCGTCCCCTATCGCATGTGATCAGCACCCGTATGCCTGCCCGCGCATGCCGCTACAGCCATTGACAGGCATGATCCGTAAAAGGGTGGAAAGTCGAAATACCGTACGCCACCGAGGAGGAGGAAACCCGTGACCCGCATCGAGAGCGTGCGCGCCGCGACCGGCTCGGCGAAGGGCAGCGTGCTGCACGCCGCGGAAGTGGTGGCGCCCTACGCCGACACGGCCAAGGAACGGGCCGCGCTTTACGCGCACGAGGCCCGTGTACGGCTCGCGCCCAAGGTGTCGCAGGCCGCCGAACAGGCCCGCGTGCAGTATGACGCCTACGTCGCCCCGCGTCTGGAACAGGCGAAGACACGTGTCCCGCCGAAGGTCGACCAGGCCGCGCAGGAAGCGGCCGCCCGCACCCGGCTCGCCGCACGACAGGCAGCCGACTACTCCCGGCCGAGGATCGAACAGGCCGTGGCCGCGGCCGGACCCGTGAAGGACGAGGCCGCCGCTCGCGGCGTCGCCGCACTGGCCGCCCTGCGCGGTCAGGTGACGCCGAAGGAGATCGAGAAGCTGGTGCGCAAGCACCGGCGGCGGGCCAAGGCGGGCAAGCTCGCCAAGGCGCTGGCCGTCCTCGGTGTCGTCGCCGGCGGTACCTACGCGGCCTGGAAGTGGTGGGACAAGCAGGCGAACCCTGACTGGCTGGTGGAGCCGCCGGCCGCCACGGAGGTACCCGCCCCCGGCGGTCTGACCTCGGTGGACGGCAGTGCCGACCCGTCGGTCCTAGACGCCGAGGTCCAGGCGAAGGAGGCCGAGGAAGAGGCCGCGAACCGCGACGACCGCAGCTGAGCGGCCGACGCCCGCACCCACCGAAAAAGACCCCTCCCACCTGCTCATCCGCAGGTGGGAGGGGTCTTGCTCGTGGAGCCTAGGGGAGTCGAACCCCTGACATCTGCCATGCAAAGACAGCGCTCTACCAACTGAGCTAAGGCCCCGCAAGAGGCATCCGGCCGGAAGAACCTCCCACCACCGGGCGCCGCAGACCAGAGTACCGGGTCACCCGGGGTATCTCGCAAAAAGATTGGGGGTCCCCGCGGATGACCACTCTCCGTAAGATGCTCGGACGCGGTTCGCTACAGCG
The DNA here is from genome assembly GCF_042737375.1 of Streptomyces sp. NPDC060000. Taxonomy (NCBI): domain Bacteria; kingdom Bacillati; phylum Actinomycetota; class Actinomycetes; order Kitasatosporales; family Streptomycetaceae; genus Streptomyces; species Streptomyces sp. NPDC060000. Next base: position 175,312 of record NZ_JBHWUU010000003.1, on the reverse strand, counting down.
AACCGCGGTTTCTGGGGAAGCGATGGGGAGACGCAATGGACGCCGCACAGCAGGAAGCGACCGCGAGAGCGCGGGAACTGCAGCGGAACTGGTACGGGGAGCCGCTGGGGGCGCTCTTCCGTAAGCTCATCGACGATCTTGGCCTCAACCAGGCTCGTCTCGCGGGGGTACTGGGACTGTCGGCGCCGATGCTGTCGCAGCTGATGAGCGGTCAGCGGGCGAAGATCGGCAACCCGGCGGTGGTGCAGCGGGTGCAGCTGCTCCAGGAGTTGGCGGCGCAGGTCGCGGACGGCAGCGTCAGCGCCGCCGAGGCGACGGAACGCATGGACGAGATCAAGCGGTCGCAGGGGGGCTCGGTGCTCAACAACACCACGCAGACGACGAGCAGTTCGGGGGCGCCCACGGTCAAGCGGGTCGTCCGTGAGATCCAGTCCCTGCTGCGCTCGGTGGCCGCCGCCGGCGACATCATCGACGCCGCCGACACTCTCGCCCCGACCCACCCGGAACTGGCAGAGTTCCTCCGGGTGTACGGCGCCGGCCGTACCTCCGACGCGGTCACGCACTACCAGTCCCACCAGAACTGAGCCCTCGGCCCGGTCGCCGAAGGGGGTTCGGCAGCCGGGCGGTCGGCAGCACGGGGGACAGCACGGCACGGCGGGACACACGGGGGGACAGGGGTCGTATCGCTCATCGCGGGGGTAGCAGAGGGGGAGACCCTAGCGGGACAAGGGGGAGGAGCGGCGCACAGTCATGGGTGAGGTCTTCGCCGGACGGTACGAACTGGCCGACCCGATCGGTCGCGGAGGCGTCGGCGCGGTCTGGCGCGCCTGGGACCACCGCCGTCGCCGCTACGTGGCCGCGAAGGTGCTCCAGCAGAGCGACGCGCACGCACTGCTGCGTTTCGTCCGCGAGCAGGCGCTGCGGATCGACCACCCTCATGTGCTCGCGCCCGCCAGCTGGGCCGCCGACGACGACAAGGTCCTGTTCACCATGGACCTGGTGGCCGGCGGTTCGCTGGTCCATCTCGTGGGCGACTACGGGCCGTTGCCCCCGGTCTTCGTGTGCACGCTGCTCGACCAGTTGCTCTCCGGGCTCACCGCGGTCCACGCGGAAGGTGTCGTGCACCGCGACATCAAACCCGCCAACATCCTGCTGGAGGCCACCGGGACGGCCCGGCCCCGCCTCAGGCTCTCCGACTTCGGCATCGCGATGCGGCTGGGCGAGCCCCGCCTGACCGAGACCAACCTCGTGGTCGGGACGCCCGGTTACCTCGCGCCCGAGCAGATGATGGGCGCCGACCCGGACTTCCCCGCCGACCTGTTCGCCGTCGGACTGGTCGCTCTGTATCTGCTGGAGGGCGCCAAGCCGGACGCCAAGGCGCTCGTCCAGTACTTCGCGGAGCACGGGACGCCGGGTGCCCCCAAGAGTGTTCCCGAGCCGCTGTGGCAGGTGGTCGCCACCCTCCTCCAGCCGGACCCGCAGGCACGATTCCGTACGGCCACGGGGGCGCGCAAAGCGCTCGCGGCGGCCGCCGAGCTGCTGCCCGAGCCGGGCCCGGACGACGAGCTGATCGAGATTTTCGACCAACTCGGCCCCCTCCCCAGGGGTTTCGGCCCCGACGGGCCACCGAGTCGACCCGGAGCGACCGGCTCCCTCACCGCCCTCCCGCACGCCGCGCCCACACCACCCGACCGGGGCTTCACGGACATCGCACCTCCCTCGGCGCGTCCCGACGACGTCTCCGAGCGGCCTGGTGCGGGAACCTTCCACGACCCGAGCCGCCTGGGCACCACACCCGAGCCGGCGGATGTGGGCCCCGCTCGTGATCCCGGCCGCCCGTATACCGCACCCGGGCCGGCCGGCCCGGGTACCGGCTCGCTGCCCGCCCGGCCGGAGGTGGCCCCCCATACCGCCCGTCCGGGCACCGGACCCCGTCCCCCAGGGCCAGCAGCGGCCGCCGTTCCTGTCCGTCCGGGCAGGGACGGCGTGCCCTCCCGGCCCGACGGGGCACCCACGCCCCTCCCCTCGATGTCGGACACCGGAAGCTTCCATCTGCCGCCTCCGCCACCGGCGGACGGCTCCTTCTCCGGCCCCGTGGCTCCGGAGCCCCCCACCCCGCATCCCCCCGCCCACGCGCCGACGCCCACCCCCATGACCGCGCCCCCGTACGAACCCACCTTCGTGTTGCCGACCCGTGGGCAACACCGCGAGGTGTCCACAGCCTCGTACACCGCCCAGGACCCTCAGGCCCCTGAAGCCCCTCAAGCCCCTCAAGCCCCTCAGGGATCGCGCGCCCTTCATGACCTTCATGTGCCTCGAGCCCCACAGGTTCCCCCTTCCGCGCGGGCTGCTTCGCCGCACGGTGGTCGACGAGGGCATCGCGCCGCCCGCCGGGGACGTCCGGGTCCGCCCGCCAAGGTCGCGCTGCCGCTGCTGTTCCTCGCGCTGGCCTGCTACGCCGTGGGGTTCTGGGCGCTGGCGCGCATCTGAGCCGCGGCCCTGCGCCGGGCGGTCAGCGTCCACACCCCGAGCACCATCAGCAGCACGCTCCCGGTTCCGATGCCGCCCACGGCGACCGCCTTCATCGCGGGGTCGTCACCCGACGTACCGTCGCCCGACGCGGTGCCGCCGGCCGTGTTCCCGCCGGCCGAGGGCTCGGGGTCCGGCGCGCCGATGTCGAAGAAGCCGCGGGGCACCGACTGCCGCGCATAGCCCGGACCGGCCTGTGTGCTCCCGCCGAGGCCGACCCGCAGGGTCACCCCGTAGGGCCCCTCACCGAAACGGTCCGCCACCTGCTCGGCGAGGTGCACCACGAGGTAGTACGAGCCGGCGAACCGCAGGGACTTCGTCGGGTCGGTGGGGGCGTACCGGTTGACGTACCTGACCGGCGGAACGGGTGGCAGAGAGGCCGACTTCTGGCTGCCGCCGTAACCGATGCTCGCGTCCTGGACGTCGGCTCGCACCGGGTTGTAGAGGGTCAGGTCAAGGGCGTCGACCACGTACCCGGAGTTCTTGTCCGCGCTGCCCAGGTCGACGGTGGCGGACAGCTGCCGCCCCCAGTCGACGGGCACCTTGTAGAAGAGGGTCTGCCCGGGGACGATCTCGTCGCTCCAGACGCCCTGCTCCACCGCGGCCGCCCCGGCGAAGCCCGCCCCGCCCCGGACGGCGCTCGGCTCGGTGACGGGAGGCGTGGGCGTCGCGGAGTCCCACGTCTCGGGCCCGCTCGTGGCGGCCGCCTTCTCCAGGGGAGGCTCGGAGACGGGCGCGAGCTCGAGGTCCCAGGGCTGCGCGCCGGAGAGGCCGGTGGCCTCTTCGCCGCTTCCGGTACTCGTACCTGTACCCGTACCTGTACCCGTACCCGTGCCCGTACCTGTACCTGTGCCTGTGCGCTCGACGACGACGTAGTACGTACCGGCCTTCTGACACAGTCCGTTGCCCGGCAGGAGTTCACGCGCGCCCCAGGCGGTGAGCGGCTGCGGGCTCCTGGAGGCCCCGACGGTCACGGAGTCGGAGGAGCACCTGGTGCTGTCGGCGTCCTGCAGCGAGACGCTGATCCCGTCCCCGGCGGAGAGCGAGGCTCCCGCGCGCGGGATCGCCGTGACGGAGACGTACACGTTCGACGTGCCGTCGAGTTCGAGCCGGTAGTAGGCCTCGGCCTTGTCCTCGTCGCCCTGGCTCCGGCCCTCGCCCCCGCTCTGGCCCGGGAGGGAGCTCCGGTACGTCGCGCCGGACTCGAGGCGTACGGCGCCGGTGGTACCCGTGGCCGCAGGGGCGCTGCGGACGTCGTCGGCGAAGGCGTACGAAGGGACGTCCGGCGCGGCCATGGCCCCCCGTCCGGGCAACACCGCCGACGACACACAGAGCACCGCCGCCACAACCGTGCTCCGCACGCCGGCCCGCCACACAGCCGCTCCACGCCCCGTACGCCGGGCCATCGACCCCGCCCCCTCGCCTTCGACCGAACGTGGGCCATCCTGCCCCGCACGCGCGCGTACCACCCCCGCATTCCGTACGAGCGTCCGAAAAGCCCGCCTCTAGCCGTAGGCCGGGGGATCCGCAACACAAAACCCCGACCGCGATCGGCGGCCGGGGTTTGCTCAGTCTTCGGTATCGATACTCACGGACCCGTGGGCACGGAGTCAGTCGCCTCCGTCCACAGATCCTGCTCGGCGCGATCCGCCTGGATCTGGCGGTACACGAGGAGCCCGCCGATGGCGGCCAGTGCGACCAACAGAAGCTTCTTCACCGCGCGACCTCGTCTTTCCTTGACGTAGGGGACCTCTGGCGCCCGACTATACACACCGACCGAGACCGATCGGTGACCTGCGTCCGCGCCTCAACTCCCGCCTTCGGCAGCGCAGTAGGACGGGTTCACACCACTCCGATCGGAGGGTGATCACACCCTGACGGACGGTGACTTTTGCCCTTCCTCATCCCATCTGATCCTCTCTTCTCCGCTTTTAGAGCACCTTGCACCCATCCGGGTGGTGTTCATCAGAACAACGCCACGCCGTGAGCGTCGGTCCACCACTTCGTGCCGTCCCTACACATCATGAGGAAAGTACGCAAATCGCCCAACCCGAAAGTGAGGGGCCATGCCCGAGAACCGGGTCATGAAGCTGTGGACCGTCATCGTCACCGCCTTCCTCGCGCTGTGCACGGCGCTCGGACTCATCACGGCGACCGCCGGCGCGGCGGCGGCCGCGCAGACCGTTCCGACGCACCACAGCGGGAGCGCCACCACCGCGGACACGACGGCGTGGCCGACGACCTCGTACCCATGGCTCTGGGCCCAAGCCCGCTCACTGCCCCCCACGATGAAGCAGCGCATCGGCGCCGAGGCGCACGGCAAGTCCCCCAGCTGCCGCCACCGCGGGCTCCCGGACACGGAGCCGGCCGAACACACCACGGCCACCTGCGACCCCGCCGCGGACCCGGCCGAGCCGGCCATCCCCCTCCAGCGCTGAGCCCCCGGCACGCCACGTGCCGCCTCCCCAGACGTAACGGCGAACTTGCGTACAGCCCGCACGAGCAGGCCCGGCAGCTCCCCCCAAGGAGCAACCGGGCCTTCGCCATGCCCGCCCCCTCACCCCTCATCCACCGTTTAGGGTGCCCAGCCACCGCCCCTACCCCTGCCCAGGACCCCCCGGCCCCCCTCCGCACCCACTCCGGCCGGCCCCCACCCACCGTCCACCGCACCCGTCCCGGGTTCCCACCGGCACACCCCCCCTCCCACCGCCGCTTCACCCTGGCAGTGCCGAATGGCACAGGAAATCGAACACATGATTGAATTTTGTCATGCGACGGTTCCCCGACGATCTCGTCCAAGCGCAGCAGGAGTGGAGCGCCACCTACCGGCAGCTCGCTGACAGGCCCGGGCGCACCGAGTTGCGGCGGCGTCTGCATCGGCTGTCTGCACAGGTGTTCTTCCATCCTTATTGGCAGCAACGGCGTCCCACCCCGTCAGCCTGGTGGGAACTGCGGCACCTCCAAGGCTCGGCAACGGCTGTGCGCCGGCGGCTCACCGGATGACGCGCTGGAATGCAGGGCCGCACATCTCGGACGACCCTGAAGAAATGTCCGGACCGCGCCGCGTGATCGTGCATCCGCCCTCCCCCAGGGGTGGCCGACGCGTTCGCGTGGACGGCGAGATCCTGGGCCTGGCTCACAACGTCGTCGATGTCGCGGAGTTCCTCCGGCGCGCAGGGCTGGACATCGACCCGGCAGACATCTCGGGTTCACCCTGGATCGACTGGCGCGGCGTCGGGCCTGAGCACTGGGGCGCCGAGCCGAGCAGCTGACGTATATAGGGACGCGCATCGCACAGGCCGAGCCCTGGCAGCCTCAGCGATCGGTCCGCCGTCGGCGGCCTGGTCCGCTTCAGGGACCGGATGGCGACAGCGGGAGGCGCGCGACGATGCCGGCACCGTACGGGTGGGGTTCGACGCGGAGAGTGCCGTGGTGCTGATGGGCGATGTCGCGGGCGATGGCCAGCCCGAGGCCGGCTCCGCCGAGGTCCCGGCTGCGGGCGTCGTCAAGGCGGGTGAAGCGCTCGAAGACGCGCTCACGGTCGGCATCGGGAATGCCGGGTCCGTCGTCGGTCACCTTCAGTACGACCAGGCCGGCGTCAAGGTCTGTGTGCAGCGCCAGTTCGACGCGGCGATCGGCATGCCGTTGGGCGTTGTCGAGGAGGTTGGTGAGGAGTCTGATCAGCCAGCCGCGGTTCCCCTCTACGGTGATGCCGGGTTGCAGCCTGGTGTCGATGGGGAGCCGGTCGCCGTGACGCGCCGCAACGGTCGTACGGCAGAGTTCGGCCATGTCCAGCGGGAGGCGGCTGACCGGCTCGGCCGCATCCAGACGGGCGAGGAGCAGCAGGTCGGAGGCGAGGTCCTGCAGCCGGACGGTGTCCTCCAGGGCGTCGCTGACCAGATCGGGCCACAGGGCCGGGTCCGGATGGGCGAGGGCGACCTCCAACTGGGTGCGCAGGACGGTGATGGGGCTGCGCAGTTCGTGCGAGGCGTCGGCGATGAACCGGCGCTGGCGGACGACGGCATCCTCCAGGCGGTCGAGGGTGGCGTTCATGGTGCGGGCGAGGCGGGCGATTTCGTCCTGGGCGGCCGGTACCGGGACGCGGCGGTGCAGAGCGTGTCCGGTGATCTCGGCGACCTCGGAGCGGATGGCTTCCACCGGACGCAGGGCCCGCCCGGTCACCCACCAGGTGACCAGGGCGACCGTGGCCAGCAGCAGCGGTGTGCCGATGCCCAGCGCGACCTTGATGATCTCGTCGGCCGCGTCCGCGTCCCGCAGCGACGTGCCCGCGTACACGGTGACCGCGCCGCCGGGGGTCTGGGCGGTGACAGCAACGATCCGCTGCCGGTGTCTTTCGCCGAACGGTTCGCCGGACCAGGTGGCGCGCAGCTTGCCCTCATGGGGGCGCAGGTCGGCGACGGCCGGGCGGCCGACGAGGTTCTGGCTCGCGGCCACCACGCGCCCGCTGCTGTCGACGACCTGGATGAAGTCGGCGCCGTGGGCGAGAGGCAGCAGGTCGGGCAGCTTGCCCTGGGCGGCCAGCTGACCCACGGTGTCCGCCTGCGCGGTGGCTGCGTCGTTGGCGTTGCGCTGGAGGTCGGCGTGCAGAATGGCGAACAGCGCGAAGGAGGCCGCGGTGAGTGCGAGGGCGACGACCGCGGTCGCCCCGAGCGTCGCCCGGGCCCGCACCGATCCTGGCCACGGGTGTCGTACGAGCCTCACGGCGGCGAAGCGCAGGCGCCGGATCGCTGCCGGTTTCTCACCGACGCGGGGGACGAGTCGGCTAGCCACCGTCGGTCGCCAGCCGGTATCCAGCGCCGCGGACGGTCTCCAGGGCGCAGCGCCCGAAGGAGGTGTCGATCTTGCGACGTACGGCGCTGACGTGGACCTCGACGAGATTGGGGTCCGCCTCGAAGGCCGAGTCCCAGACCTGTTCGAGGATCTCGCGCTTGGACACCACCTCGCCGGCCCGGCGGGCCAGGTACTCCAGAATGGCGAACTCCCGCGCGGTGAGACGGACTTCGGTGCCGCCACGGACGCATGTGCGGCCGGCCGGATCGATCACCAGGTCACCGAGCCGGAATGTCGGAGGGGCCCGGTGGCCGGTACGACGGTGGAGCGCGCGGAGCCGGGCGACCAGGACGACGTAGGAGAACGGCTTGGACAGGAAGTCGTCGGCACCGGTGTCCAGCGCCTCAGCCTCGTCGTACTCCCCGCCCTTGGCCGTGAGCATCAGGATCGGTGTGTCGCTCCCGGCCGAGCGCAGCCTGGCGCAGACCCGGTAGCCGTTGAGGCCGGGCAGCATGATGTCGAGCACGACCACGTCGTAGCTGTGCTCCAGGGCGAGCCACAGTCCCTGGTTCCCGTCGTGGGCGACATCGACGGTGAACCCCTCGGCCATGAGACCTCGCTGCAGAGTGGCGGCCAGCCGCTTTTCGTCCTCGACTACCAGTACGCGCACGGCATACAGCCTCGCACGCCGGACGGGCGGTGGCTGAAGACGCCTTCAGCCACCTTCAGCCTGGCTTCAGCAACGGCATTCCAAGCTGATCGCAGCCGCCGGCACCGGGCCGGTCGAGGCGATCAGGAGCCCAGCATGTCCCAACCCGAACCGCAGCAGCAGCAGCAGCCCGAGTCGACGCCGGACTCACCGGTCGCGCTGTCGAAGTCAGCCAAGTCGGCCAAGTCGGCCAAGACCTTCCGGGCACGCCTCCCCCGGGTGAGCCGACGTCGTGGGACCGTCCTCGGCGTCGCGGTTGTCCTGGCGGTCGCGGCCGCGACCGGCGCCGCCGCGGTCGTCGACCACGACCACGGTGAAAAGGGCGACCACGGCCGGCTTGCGGCAGAGCACGGGCGGGCGGACGGCGACGACGGCCGGCAGGGCGCACACGAGCAGGCACGAGGCGGTCGCGGCGGCCAGAACGACGAATCCGGGCTCGGCGACAACAGCCAGGGCACCCAGAGCAGCCAGAGCGGTCAGAGCGGTCAGAGCGGTCAGAACACTGAAGGGACCCTCGCACCCGCCCCGCTGCCGGCGGTTTCGGCCGGGGCGGCGATCGAGGCGGCCAACAAGGCGGTTGCCCATGGCAGGACGGAGGCGCTGCACGTGATCGCAGAGCAGGGTGGCGGAAGCGCGTGGGAGGTCGAGGTGCTGGGCACCGACGGCGTCCTGCACCTGGTCACCATCGACGGTGCCACCGGCACGGTGACTGGCAATACCGTCGCGTCGGCCACCTCGGACACGGCGAGCTGACGGCCCGGCCCCCGACCCGAGGTCGGCGCGACCCTCCCTCGGCTCGGCGGTGCACCGCCTTGGCGCCACGAGCGCGCAACGGCATGGGCCGACCAGCCCGCCCCAGAGGTTCACCGTCACCCCGTCCGGGAGGAAGTCCATGAAGTCGCCGCCGGCGTCGAAGCCGGAGACCACACGCGAGACACGGTGTGGAACACGGGGCACGCCGCGTCCGGGGCGGATGGCGACCGACCAGGACAACGCACGGTGGACCCCGGTCGTTCCCGGTCCAACCACTGCCTTCGCCCGTTTCGTCCTGTGCGGCGGCGGTGTCGGGGTCGCCTCCAGCGCAGCTGTGTCGCTGTGCGCCGCTCTGATGCCCTGGGCGGTGGCGAACGCGCTGATAACCGCCGCCTCCACCCTCCTCTGTACGGAGCTCCACGCACGCTTCACCTTCGGGGCCGGGCGGCGCGCCGGATGGCGCCGGCACTGGCAGTCCGCGGGGTCGGCCGCCGCCGCCTACGCGGTGACCTGCGCCGCGATGGCCGTTCTGCACACGGTGCGGCCGTCGCCGGGGATCTTTCCCGAGCAGGCCGTCTACCTCAGCGCCGCCGGGCTTGCCGGAACCGGACGTTTCCTGGTGCTGCGCCTGTTGGTCTTCGCCGATTCCGCCCATGGCAGGACCCGGGTCGCGGCGCCGGATCAAGGACGTCGTGCCGGCCGTGCTGCACCAGGGGATACGCGCCGTGGCCTCGGGCGACGCCGTCCTCACCTCGCGCACCCTCCGCGGCCTGACCACTTCGCCCTGATCGCATCCTGGCCCCGCGACGACACCGCGGGCGCGCTCTTCGATCAATTGACGGCCCGCGAGAGGAGGTCCCACCACCCCATCGCCGCCGGCCCGGCCAACGGCGAAATCGCCGAACGCCTGTTCCTCACCGAGGCCACCGTGCAGACGCCCGCCGCGGGACCGCGCACGGCCGTGATCCTCGGCTACGGGCATCAGCTGCGCACGCAGGGGACTTGAGTCCGGCGCGTGCCCATGCGGCGGGCCCGCGAACAGGGCGTCCGAAGTCAGCGCTCCGGCAACGAGCGTGAGCGTGCTGGTGAGAGGGACAAGGACGGGAAACCCAACGATCGCCGGTGCCCACTGGGCCCAGCAGGACGGCCACGACCTGATCTTCCCCTCCGAGCACGGCGGCATGATCGACCCGACGGGCTTCTGTGACGACGCTCGCAGAGGTGCTGGAAGACCCGCTCGTCGGCTGACCGCAGCCGTTCACCGCCGTTGATGCCAACCGGTCGTATCAACTGGTCGTGTCAAAAGGCCCCCGGACCGATGGTCCGGGGGCCTTTTGGCTGGTGGGGCTAACAGGATTTGAACCTGTGGCCTCATCCTTATCAGGGATGCGCTCTAACCAACTGAGCTATAGCCCCGCCGCGCTTTGCGGTGTGTGTCCCGCGCGCTGACTCCTGAAGATTAGCGCACGACGTGGGCAGTCCCAAAATCGATAGTCGCGGGACGCACAGCAGGGTTTGGAAGCGCTACGACGGCAAAGGTCACTCGTCCTCGGCGAGCGTCAGCTCGACACCGCCGACGAAGCCCGCGGAGAGGTTGTAGATGAACGCGCCGAGCGTCGCGAGCGCGGTCGCGAGGACGACGTCGATGACCGCGATGACCGACGTGAACATCAGGACGTGGGGAAGCGACAGGAACGACTGGAGGTCGAAGCCGTTCGACTCGTTGGAGCCGGTCGCCTCCGAGATCGTCCCGCCGACCGTCGAGAAGACGCCCATCGCGTCCATGACCATCCACAACATGGCGGCCGCGACGATCGTGCAGATGCCCAGGGCGATGGAGAGCAGGAAGCTGACCTTCATCACCGACCAGGGGTCGGCCTTCGCCACGCGCAGCCGCGCCTTGCGCACGCGGGGCGTGGTGCGTGCGCCGGTGCGCGGTCGCCGTACGGCGCCGGCCGCGGCGGGCGCCGCGGGTGACTGCGCCGGGTAGGCCTGCGGCGGGTGGTAGGGCCCGGCGGGCTGCTGCTGCGGCTGCCGCTCGCCGGGGAGCGGTGATGCGTCCTGCTTGGCCTGCGTGCCTCGGGTTTCCGTCACGGTTTCCCCCTGGGATCCCTTCGATCCTTGTGCGGTCGAGGGTGACGGCGAGTCGGCCGCGGGGGGCTTGATGGCCTTCAGCTGGGTCGTGTGGGTGTCCGCCGCACGCCCGTCTGCACCCCCGGCGCCCCGCGCGTCGGTCGTACGCGCGTCCCCCGCCGACGCGGCGGAGCCACGGCCGCCGCCGTTCTTACCCGTACCGGCAGACGTACCGGCGCCCGTGGCTCCGCTCACGTTGACTCACTCCTCGCTACTCGGACGAGGGCGACTCACCCTCGTCCGTGCCGGTGGTCGTGGCTGCCTCGGCGGTCTCGTCCACGGCGTCCTCGCCGTCGACCTCCTCCGCCTCCCGCCCCGCCTCGGCGTTACGTGCGATACCGACGACGGCATCGCGCTTGCCCAGGTTGATCAGTTGGACGCCCATGGTGTCACGGCCCGTCTCCCTGACCTCGTTGACTCGCGTACGAATCACACCGCCGGACAGCGTGATGGCGAGGATCTCGTCGGTCTCCTCGACCACCAGCGCGCCGACGAGAGAACCGCGGTCCTCGACGATCTTGGCAGCCTTGATACCCAGGCCACCGCGACCCTGGACGCGGTACTCGTCGACAGCGGTCCGCTTCGCGTACCCGCCGTCTGTGGCAGTGAACACGAACGTACCGGGTCGAACAACATTCATCGAGAGCAGCTGGTCTCCCTCACGGAAGCTCATGCCCTTGACACCCGAGGTGGCACGGCCCATGGGCCGCAGGGATTCGTCCGTGGCGGTGAACCTGATCGACTGCGCCTTCTTGCTGATCAGAAGCAGATCATCGTCGGCCGAGACGAGTTCGGCTCCGATCAGTTCGTCGTCGGAACCGTCCTCCGTCTCACGGAGGTTGATCGCGATGACACCACCGGCACGCGGCGAATCGTAATCCTTCAGAGGCGTCTTCTTCACCAGCCCGCCCTTGGTGGCCAGGACCAGGTACGGCACCGCCTCGTAGTCACGGATCGCGAGGATCTCGGCGATCGCCTCGTCCGGCTGGAAGGCCAGCAGGTTCGCGACGTGCTGTCCACGCGCGTCACGGCCGGCGTCGGGCAGCTCGTACGCCTTCGCGCGGTAGACCCGGCCCTTGTTGGTGAAGAACAGCAGCCAGTGGTGCGTGGTGGAGACGAAGAAGTGGTCGACGATGTCGTCCTCCTTGAGCTTCGCCCCGCGCACCCCCTTGCCGCCGCGCTTCTGGGAGCGGTAGTCGTCCGCCTTCGTGCGCTTGACGTAGCCACCGCGCGAGATGGTGACGACGATGTCCTCTTCGGCGATCAGGTCCTCGATGGACATGTCACCGTCGTAGGGCACCAGCGTCGTCTTGCGGTCGTCGCCGTACTTCTCGACGATCGCGGCCAGTTCCTCGCTCACGATGCCGCGCTGGCGGACCGGCGAGGCCAGGATCGCGTTGTACTCGGTGATCTTCGCCTGGAGTTCGTCGTGCTCCTGGATGATCTTCTGACGCTCCAGGGCGGCCAGTCGGCGCAACTGCATCTCGAGGATGGCGTTGGCCTGGATCTCGTCGATCTCCAGGAGCTGCATCAGGCCCGTGCGCGCGATGTCGACGGTGTCGCTGCGCCGGATCAGCGCGATGACCTCGTCGATGGCGTCCAGGGCCTTCAGCAGGCCGCGCAGGATGTGCGCCCGCTCCTCGGCCTTGCGCAGCCGGAAGCGCGTACGGCGGACGATGACCTCGATCTGGTGCGTCACCCAGTGGCGGATGAACGCGTCCAGCGAGAGGGTGCGCGGGACACCGTCGACCAGCGCCAGCATGTTGGCGCCGAAGTTCGACTGGAGGTCCGTGTGCTTGTAGAGGTTGTTGAGGACGACCTTGGCGACCGCGTCCCGCTTCAGGACGATGACCAGGCGCTGCCCCGTACGCGACGACGTCTCGTCACGGACGTCGGCGATGCCGCCGATCTTGCTGTCCTTCACCAGGTCGGCGATCTTCTGCGCGAGGTTGTCCGGGTTCACCTGGAACGGCAGCTCCGTGACCACCAGGCACTGGCGGTTCTGGATCTCCTCGACCTGGACGACCGCGCGCATCGTGATGGAGCCGCGGCCCGTGCGGTACGCCTCCTCGATGCCCTTGCGGCCGACGACGAGCGCGCCGGTCGGGAAGTCGGGGCCCTTGATGCGCTCGAGGAGGGCGTCCAGCAGCTCCTCGTGAGAGGCCTCCGGGTTCTCCAGGTACCACTGGGCGCCGGACGCCACCTCGCGCAGGTTGTGCGAGGGGATGTTGGTCGCCATGCCGACCGCGATACCGGCCGAGCCGTTGATCAGCAGGTTCGGGAAACGGGCCGGCAGGACGGTCGGCTCCTGGGAGCGGCCGTCGTAGTTGTCCGTGAAGTCGACGGTCTCCTCGTCGATGTCGCGGACCATCTCCATGGACAGCGGCATCATCTTGCACTCGGTGTACCGCATGGCGGCCGCCGGGTCGTTGCCGGGAGAGCCGAAGTTGCCGTTGGAGTCCACCAGCGGCATCCGCATCGACCACGGCTGCGCAAGGCGGACCAGCGCGTCGTAGATCGAGGAGTCGCCGTGCGGGTGGTAGTTGCCCATGACGTCGCCGACGACGCGGGCACACTTGTAGAAGCCCTTCTCGGGCCGGTAGCCGCCGTCGTACATGGCGTACAGGACGCGGCGGTGGACGGGCTTGAGGCCGTCCCGGACGTCCGGCAGCGCGCGGGAGACGATGACGGACATCGCGTAGTCGAGGTACGAGCGCTGCATCTCCGTCTCGAGCCCGACGGGCTCGATGCGCATCACGACGTCGCCGCCCTCTTCAGGGGTGACGGGAGTGTTCTCGTCGGTCATTGCTGGTGAGAATCCTTTCTGGCGCGGTCAGCTGAGACCGACTCAGATGTCGAGGAACCGGACGTCCTTGGCGTTGCGCTGGATGAAGGCGCGGCGCGCTTCGACGTCCTCGCCCATGAGGACCGAGAACAGGTCGTCGGCCTGGGCGGCGTCGTCGAGGGTGACCTGGCCGAGGACGCGGTGCTCCTGGTCCATGGTCGTGATGCGCAGCTCCTCGGCGTTCATCTCGCCGAGGCCCTTGAAGCGCTGGATCGAGTCCTCGCGCACGCGCTTGCCGCGCTGGCGGCCCATCTCGAGGAGCGCGTCGCGCTCCCGGTCGGAGTACGCGTACTCGATGTCCTCCCGGCCCCACTTGATCTTGTAGAGCGGGGGGCGGGAGAGGAACACGTGCCCGGCCTCGACCAGCGGCCGCATGAAGCGGAACAGGAAGGTCAGCAGCAGGGTGTTGATGTGCTGGCCGTCGACGTCGGCGTCCGCCATCAGGATGATCTTGTGATAGCGGAGCTTGGAGATGTCGAAGTCCTCGTGCACGCCGGTGCCGAAGGCGGAGATCAGCGCCTGGATCTCCTGGTTCTGCAGGATCTTGTCGATCCGCGCCTTCTCGACGTTGAGGATCTTGCCCCGGATCGGGAGGATCGCCTGGTACTGCGGGTTGCGGCCGGACTTGGCCGAACCGCCGGCGGAGTCACCCTCGACGATGAAGATCTCGCACTTGATGGGGTCGTTCGACTGGCAGTCGGAGAGCTTGCCCGGCAGCGACGCCGACTCCAGCAGACCCTTGCGGCGGGTCAGGTCACGGGCCTTGCGGGCCGCCACGCGCGCGGTGGCCGCCTGGATGCCCTTGCGGACGATGTCCGCCGCCTCCACCGGGTTGCGGTCCAGCCAGTCGTTGAGGTGCTCGTAGACCGCCTTCTGGACGAAGGTCTTCGCCTCCGTGTTGCCCAGCTTGGTCTTCGTCTGGCCCTCGAACTGGGGCTCGCTCAGCTTGACGGAGATGATCGCGGTCAGACCCTCGCGGATGTCGTCACCCGTGAGGTTGTCGTCCTTCTCGCGCAGCAGCTTCTTGTCGCGCGCGTACTTGTTGACCAGGTTCGTCAACGCCGCGCGGAAGCCCTCCTCGTGCGTACCGCCCTCATGCGTGTGGATGATGTTGGCGAAGGAGTACACGCCCTCGGTGTAACCGCTGTTCCACTGCATGGCGACTTCGAGGGAGAGGCTCTTGTCCCTGTCCTCCGCCTCGAGGTCGATCACCGTCGGGTGCACCGCCTCGCCCTTGCGGGAGTTGAGGTACTTCACGAAGTCGACGATGCCGCCCTCGTAGTGGTACGTGACGGTCTTGACCTCGTCCTTCTCGTCCGCACCCGCCTCGTCCGCTCCGGCGGTGGCCTTGGCCGACTCGCGCTCGTCGGTGAGTTTGATCGTCAGGCCCTTGTTGAGGAAGGCCATCTCCTGGAAGCGCCGCGAGAGCGTCTCGAAGGAGTACTCCGTGGTCTCGAAGATGTCGGCGTCGGCCCAGAAGGTGACCGACGTGCCCGTCTCGTCCATGGCCTCGTGCTTGACGAGCGGGGCCGTCGGGACGCCCATCTTGTAGTCCTGCGTCCAGCGGTGGCCGTCGGTCCTGACCTCGACGGCCACCTTGCTCGACAGGGCGTTCACGACCGAGACGCCGACGCCGTGCAGACCGCCGGAGACCGCGTAGCCGCCGCCGCCGAACTTGCCGCCCGCGTGCAGCACGGTCAGCACGACCTCGAGGGCCGGCTTGCCCTCGGACGCGACGATGCCCACCGGGATACCGCGGCCGTTGTCGATCACGCGGACGCCGCCGTCGGCCAGGATCGTCACGTCGATGGTGTCCGCGTGGCCGGCCAGCGCCTCGTCGACCGAGTTGTCGACGACCTCGTACACGAGGTGGTGCAGGCCGCGCTCACCGGTCGAGCCGATGTACATACCGGGTCGCTTGCGGACCGCGTCCAGACCCTCGAGGACGGTAATGGCGCTGGCGTCGTACGAGGCGGTGACCTCGCTGCTCGAGGCACTTGCCCCGCCGCTCGCGCCGGCGTCGGTGGACGGGATGTTCTCGTTGGGGTTGCCGGAATCGGCCACGAAGCGCCCTTTCTGGCACAGCACCAGCCAGGCTCGTCGGCAGGTTGCCGGAGCGGCTGCGGCATGTTGCGTTGGTAAGCCTTGATCAGCGTTGCTCAGCTTCTCCCGGGCGGTCCCCACGTGTGGGGCGGGATTGGCTTCCAGTCTACCGGTAGCACTGACACTGATGGGGGTTTGCCGGTACCTGAGTCCGCATGTGCCGCCCTCAACCGGTCTCTTCCGGGTCCCGATATACGGAAGGGGGCTCCAAGAGGCTCACGGAGGCACTCAGCGCTTCCGGGTGTCAACCCTTGGCTACTTGGGAGTCAGGTCGGAATTCGCACCCGCACGCGGGCACACGGAACGAAGGCCGGGCGGTCGCCACAGCACCGTCCCGGCCTTCGAACGCGTGACGCACGTCACCCGTAGGTATCGCCGGGACCGGTGCTTCCAGGGGCCCTCAGGGGGCCGTAGCGGCGCGCGGGACCGTTCGGGCCGAGCACCTTGATCTGCCGCACCGCGCCGTGCCCGAGATCCTCGTTGAGGCGCGCGACGAGGGTCGGCGCGAGCAGGCGCAGGTTCGTCGCCCAGGCCGTCGAGTCGCAGCGCACGATCAGCACCCGCTCGTCCTCGTCGTACTTCTCCGGCTCGCAGTGCTTGGCCACGTCCTCGCCGACGATCTGCGGCCACCGGCCCATCACACCGCCCACCGCGGCCGGCGCCTCCCAGCCGCGCTCGGTGAGCAGCCGGTTGATCGCGGCGCCCAATGCCATGGGGTCGCGGCCGTCGGCGCGCGCCCCGGAGCGCAGACCGCCGCCCCGCCGCGCCTGCTTCTTCTGCTGCGCCGCGTCCCCACGCGCGCGTGCCTGCTCACGGGCCGCCCTGAGCGCCACCCGCGCGAGGTCGACGCCGGAGGGCTCGGGCACCCGCTTCGCGGCAGGCTCCTCCGCGGTCATACGCGCTCCACCGTCCCCTCGGCCACCGCGTACCGGGCGCCCGCGAGCACATGCGGTACGTCGTCGTCGACCGCCGCCGTCACCAGCACCTGCTCGCCGGGCGCCACCAGCTCGGCCAGCCGTTCCCGCCGACGGGCGTCCAGCTCGGCGAAGACGTCGTCCAGGACCAGCACCGGCTCGTTGCCCTCGGCCCGCAGCAGGTCGTACGAGGCCAGCCGCAGCGCCAGCGCGTAGGACCACGACTCGCCGTGCGAGGCGTAGCCCTTGGCGGGCAGCTGACCGAGTTTGAGGGTCACGTCGTCCCGATGCGGGCCCACCAGGGTCACGCCCCGCTCGATCTCCTGCTTGCGGACGTCCGCGAGCGCGCCCATCAGCTGCCCGTAGAGGTCCTCACGCGTGTGTGCCTCACCGGGCGCGGACGGCTTGTACTCCAGGGCCACGGGACCGCCTCCGGGCGCCAGCTGCTCGTACGCCTTGTCGGCCAGCGGCTGGATCGCGGCGACCAGGTCGAGGCGCTGGGCGAGCAACTCGGCACCCACGCGCGCGAGGTGCTGGTCCCACACGTCCAGGGTCGACAGGTCCATCGAGCGGCCGCCGTGCCGTCGGGCGAGCGCGGCCGTCTTGAGGAGCGTGTTGCGCTGCTTGAGCACCCGCTCGTAGTCGGAGCGCACGCCGGCCATCCGCGGGGAGCGCGCGGTGATCAACTCGTCGAGGAAGCGGCGCCGTTCACCGGGATCACCCTTGATCAGCGCGAGGTCCTCGGGCGCGAACAGCACGGTCCGTACGATGCCCAGTACGTCACGGGGCCTGACCTGCGAGGACCTGTTGATGCGGGCGCGATTGGCCTTGCCCGGGTTCAGCTCCAGCTCGATCAACTGCTGCCGCTCGCCCTGCTTGACCTGCGCCCGGACGATCGCGCGGTCGGCGCCCATGCGCACCAGCGGCGCGTCCGAGGAGACCCGGTGACTGCCGAGGGTGGCGAGGTAGCCGACGGCCTCGACGAGGTTCGTCTTGCCCTGCCCGTTGGGGCCCACGAACGAGGTGACGCCCGGGTCCAGTGGAACCTCGACCCGGGCGTACGAGCGGAAGTCGGCCAGCGACAGATGCGTGACGTGCATGGTCGTTCGCCGACCTCCCCCAGGGTTGTGGATCGCGGGGGCGACCCTGTGGACTACTTCTTCTCGACCGCGTGGCCGCCGAACTGGTTGCGCAGCGCCGCGATCATCTTCATCTGCGGCGAGTCGTCCTGACGGGACGCGAACCGCGCGAACAGCGAGGCCGTGATCGCGGGCAGCGGCACGGCGTTGTCGATCGCGGCCTCGACCGTCCACCGGCCCTCGCCGGAGTCCTGCGCGAAGCCGCGCAGTTTGTCGAGATGCTCGTCCTCGTCGAGGGCGTTGACGGCCAGGTCGAGCAGCCAGGACCGGATGACCGTGCCCTCCTGCCAGGAGCGGAAGACCTCGCGCACGTCCGTGACGGAGTCGACCTTCTCCAGCAGCTCCCAGCCCTCGGCGTAGGCCTGCATCATGGCGTACTCGATGCCGTTGTGGACCATCTTCGCGAAGTGGCCGGCGCCGACCTTGCCGGCGTGCACCGCGCCGAAGTCGCCCTCGGGCCTGAGTGCGTCGAAGACCGGCTGCACCTTGGCCACGTGGTCCGCGTCGCCGCCGTACATCAGGGCGTAGCCGTTCTCCAGGCCCCAGACGCCGCCGGAGACGCCGCAGTCGACGAACCCGATGCCCTTGGCGGCCAGCTCCTCCGCGTGCTTCTCGTCGTCCGTCCAGCGGGAGTTGCCGCCGTCCACGACGACGTCACCCGGCTCGAGCAGCTCGGCGAGCTCGTCGACGGTCGACTGGGTGGCGGCACCGGCCGGGACCATCACCCAGACCACGCGCGGGCCCTTGAGCCTGCCCACAAGCTCTTGGAGGCTGTGGACATCGGCGAGGTCCGGGTTGCGGTCGTATCCGACGACGGTGTGGCCCGCGCGGCGGATCCGCTCGCGCATGTTGCCGCCCATCTTGCCGAGGCCGATGAGACCGAGCTCCATCAGTTGTTCCTTAGGTCGCTGTGTGGCGTGTGGGGCACTCTCGTACCCATGTCCGAGCCTAAACCCGGACGCTCACGCACACCTGTGGGCATACGCGCTCAGACGTACGACCCCACCTGCGGATTCATCGGTGGCTTCTCCCCAGGATCCGCCCCGGTCGTCCACGGGCTGTGGACGACCGCCGGATCCGCGGCGCCGGCGTCAGCCGCTGAGGCGCACCGGCATGATCAGGTACTTGTAGGCCTCGTCCGCCTCCGCGTCCAGCGCGGGCTTGCCGCTGAGCAGCGCGGGCTTCGTGGACGTCGTGAAGGACAGCTGGGCCACGGGTGAGTCGATGGCGCTCAGGCCGTCAAGCAGGAAGGTCGGGTTGAAGGCGATCGAGATGTCGTCGCCCTCGAGCTGGGCGTCGACCCGCTCCACAGCCTGTGCGTCGTCGCTGGAACCGGCCTCCAGGATGAGCACGCCCTGCTCGAAGCTGAGCCGCACCGGGGTGTTGCGCTCGGCGACCAGGGCCACGCGCTTGACGGCCTCCACGAAGGGGGCGGTCTCGATCACGGCGACGGAGTTGAACTCGGTGGGGAACAGCGTGCGGTACTTCGGGAGGTCGCCCTCCAGGAGGCGGGTCGTCGTACGCCGTCCCGCGCCCTCGAAGCCGATCAG
The DNA here is from genome assembly GCF_042737375.1 of Streptomyces sp. NPDC060000. Lineage (NCBI taxonomy): Bacteria > Bacillati > Actinomycetota > Actinomycetes > Kitasatosporales > Streptomycetaceae > Streptomyces > Streptomyces sp. NPDC060000. The sequence continues at coordinate 155,846 of NZ_JBHWUU010000003.1, read as the reverse complement.
CCCCTCGCCCGAGCCGGACCCGGAGAGCGCCAGGATGACGCTGTCGCCGCTCGTGAGCGCCTTGGCGGTGTCCAGGAGCGTCTTGGCGGGCACCAGGGCGACCGCGGAGGCGTCGGGGTTCTCCGGCTTCCACAGGAACTCGCGGACCGCGAAGCGGTAGCGGTCGGTGGAGGCCAACGTGACCGTGTCGCCCTCGATCTCGATGCGCACACCGGTGAGGACCGGCAGCGTGTCGTCACGGCCTGCGGCGATGGCGACCTGGGCGGCCGCGGAGGCGAAGACCTCGCCGGGGACCGTGCCCGTCGCGTTCGGCATCTGCGGCAGGGAGGGGTACTCCTCCACAGGCAGTGTGTGCAGCGTGAAGCGCGAGGAGCCGCAGACCACCGTCGCCCGTACACCGTCTGTGGAGATCTCGACCGGGCGGTTGGGCAGGGCGCGGCAGATGTCCGCGAGCAGGCGGCCGGAGACGAGGACCGTGCCCTCCTCCTCGACCTCGGTCTCCACGGAGACCCGCGCGGAGACCTCGTAGTCGAAGCTGGACAGGCTCAGCTGGCCGTCCTCGGCCTTCAGCAGCAGGCCGGCGAGGACAGGCGCCGGCGGACGGGCCGGGAGGCTGCGTGCCGCCCAGGCCACGGCCTCCGCGAGTACGTCGCGTTCCACCCGGATCTTCACTCTTGCCGCCTCCTGCTGTTGCCGGCGCTTCTCGCCCTGCCTGGCCTTCGTCGTCTGTCTCGGTGTGGCCGGCCCCGGTGTGGGGCAGGACCACCGGGACCAGTCTGACGCACCGCACTGACAGTCGGTGCCCCTCGGGGTCAAGTCGTGACGAGGGGCAGCCGGGCACCGAGGAGCGAGTTGTGCACAGGACCCCCTTCTAAACGGATTTCTCACTCTCTCTAGTTGGGAGTAGTAGTAGGGGCTGTGGAAACGGTGGATAACCGTGTTTTCGCAGCTCAGAGGCGAGATTTTGTCCACTGGTCCTGTGGGCGGAGCCGGTGGAAAACCAGGGCCTTCTGTGGAGAACAGAAAGTTCTGCACACACCGTGCACAGGCTGGGGCGAGTTGTCCCCAGCGGCGTCCCCAGGTTTACCCACCTTTCCCACAGGCCAACCTGGCACCTTCGTGTGACGCCTTTCACTCGACCCGGTGAGGAGGCGCGTCGGGTTGCCGAACAGTGGACAGCCATGTGGAGAAGCCGGAGATCACTGGGGACAACCGGCCTCAGCCTGTGGGTTGCCGGTGGACAACCTCGTGCACAGCCTGTGGATCATTTCTTTGTCCACAGGCTGTGGAAAACCTTCGTCCACGAATCCACAACCAGGTGACCTGGTCCGATCGTCCCGCACCGGGAGCGCCTGTGGACACAGTCTGGACAACTTCCCGGTCCCCAGGGTGTGGACGGGAAAAAGTCGCCGAATCTGTGGACAGTGGCCGTAACCCGGCCGGTAATCGAACACCGGGTGAGCAGCGGACGACCGTTGCCAACCGCGGTCCGGCCTGGTTCCGGCCGCGGCCGGTGCGGATTCGGCCGCGGTTCGGCGAGGATTCGGCCGCCGGTCCGGCGCGGGATCGGCGCGGGACCGGCGCGGGACCGGCGCGGGACCGGCGCGGGACCGGCAATCGGCCGGCGAGTGAGGGACCTTCCGCAGGCGCGGGATCGGCCGTCGCCGGCCACGTCCGCCGATCCATGTGCCTGGTCCCGGGACGACGAAAGGCGCCCCCGGATCTCCCTCCGGGGGCGCCTCGGCGACGTATGAGACGCGTTCCGCGGGGCCGTCAGCCGTTCTTGATGCGGTTGGTCAGCTCGGTCACCTGGTTGTAGATGGAGCGCCGCTCGGCCATCAGATTGCGGATCTTGCGGTCCGCGTGCATGACCGTCGTGTGGTCGCGGCCGCCGAACAGCGCGCCGATCTTCGGCAGCGACAGGTCCGTCAGCTCACGGCACAGATACATGGCGATCTGCCGGGCCGTCACCAGCGCGCGACCGCGCGAGGTGCCGCACAGGTCCTCGATCGTCAGCCCGAAGTAGTCGGCGGTCGCGGCCATGATGGCCGTCGAGGTGATCTCCGGGGCGGAGTCCTCGCCACCGGGGATCAGGTCCTTCAGGACGATCTCCGTCAGGCCCAGGTCCACCGGCTGCCGGTTGAGCGACGCGAACGCCGTCACCCGGATCAGCGCGCCCTCCAGCTCGCGGATGTTGCGCGAGATCCGGGACGCGATGAACTCCAGTACCTCCGGCGGGGCGTTGAGCTGCTCCTGCACCGCCTTCTTGCGGAGAATCGCGATGCGCGTCTCCAGCTCGGGCGGTTGCACATCGGTGATCAGGCCCCACTCGAAACGGTTCCGCAGCCGGTCCTCCAGCGTGACCAGCTGTTTCGGCGGCCGGTCGCTGGACAGCACGATCTGCTTGTTGGCGTTGTGGAGCGTGTTGAAGGTGTGGAAGAACTCCTCCTGAGTCGACTCCTTGTCCGCGAGGAACTGGATGTCGTCGACGAGCAGGATGTCCATCTCGCGGTACCGCTTGCGGAAGCTGTCGCCCTTGCCGTCACGGATGGAGTTGATGAACTCGTTGGTGAACTCCTCGGAGCTCACGTACCGCACGCGCGTGCCCGGGTAGAGGCTTCGCGCGTAGTGCCCGATGGCGTGCAGCAGGTGCGTCTTGCCGAGGCCCGACTCCCCGTAGATGAACAGGGGGTTGTACGCCTTCGCGGGTGCCTCGGCGACGGCGACGGCGGCCGCGTGCGCGAACCGGTTGGAGGCGCCGATGACGAACGTGTCGAAGAGGTACTTCGGATTCAGGCGGGCGGTCGGCTCACCGGGGCCGGCGGTCGGCGAGGACTGCTTGGCCGACGGTCCGGGCGCACCGGCGCCGGGCCGGCCGGGACCGCCCGGACCGCCGCGGTGCGGATGACCGGGACCGGCCGACGGGTCTGCCGGCTCACGGCGACCGGGGTCGCGCTGGTCGTAGTCGGAGCGTTTCTGCTCGTACGGCGAGGGGTCGTACGGCGGCCGATCCATCGACTGGGGACGGTAGTCCTGCGACGGCGGACCGTAGGAGTCCTGCTGCGGCGGGGCGCCGTACGGAGCCTGCGACGCGGGCCCGCCGTACGAGTCCTGCGACGAGGGCGACGCGTAGGGGTCACGCTCCGGAAAGCCGAGCCGCTGCTGCTGCCAGCTGTACTCGTCCTGCTGCGGCCGCGGCCAGGCGCCGGGCTCCGGGCGCTGGTACTCCGACGGGTACGCGGGCCGCGCGGTGGGCAACTGGTCCGGGCGCTTGTCTGGCCGCTGGTCCGGGCGCTGGTCCGGGCGCTGGTCCGGGCGCGAGCCGGGAAGCTGGTCACCGGGCGTCGGGGGCAGCTGTTCGGCGCGGTGCCGGCCGTAGCCCTCGTACTGGCTTTCGTACGACTTGTCGTACCCGGTGCCGTAGCGGTTGTCCTGACCGTCGTATCGCTTGTCCTGACCGTCGTACCGGCCGTCCTGGCCGTCGTAGGACCCGGCGGAGAGCTCGGGCTCCTCGTAGCGCGACTGCTGCTGTGCGGAGGGTGCCGACGGGGCCGGTGGCTCGCCGACGGAGTCGTCGACAGTGATCGCGATACGGATCGGACGCCCGCATTCGCGGCTCAGGGTCTCGCTGACGATCGGGGCGAGGCGGCCTTCGAGGACGCCCTTGGCGAATTCGTTCGGCACGGCGAGCAGCGCGGTGTCGGCGACCAGCGCCAGTGGCTGGCAGCGGCGGATCCAGTGCTCGTCCTTCACCTCGACATCCTGGCCGCGGCCCTCCCCGAGGAGCTGCTCCAGTACTCGTGGCCACACTGCGGCAAGATCGGCAGGCACGTCAGCCACAGGGCACGCTCTCTCGTGGGTCCCACGAACGTGTGGTTGCGGGACGGTCGGGATTCATATCGGGCGGGGACAGGGACAAAGGAACGAATCGGAGTTCAGCCACGGTAGTCAGGCCGACGGCTGCGGTTCAAGTTGTTGTCCCCAGGCTGTGGATAGTGTCTCCCAGTGACCGCCGGTTTGACCGAATGGCGGAGCCGCGCGTACCGTACCCAGGTCGAGTTGTCGATGGCTGCTGCCGCCTGCCTCCGATGGGCACAGATCACGTCGGTGATCGGGAAGCGGTGCACTCGGGCGTTTAACCGCGAGCTACCTCGTGGGCGCACGGTGACAGCCAGGACGGCACCCCGCCACCACCGATTGATTTCTGGAGCCCCCGAGTGAGCAAGCGCACCTTCCAGCCGAACAACCGTCGTCGCGCCAAGACCCACGGCTTCCGCCTGCGGATGCGCACCCGTGCCGGTCGCGCGATTCTCGCGAACCGCCGCGGCAAGGGTCGCGCCAACCTGTCCGCCTGAGCCTGATCAGGTCATGACGTCGTGCTGCCTACCGAGCATCGGCTGAGGCGGCGCGAGGACTTTGCGGCCGCGGTACGACGGGGTCGTCGGGCTGGCCGCCCGACCCTCGTGGTCCATCTTCGAAGCGGTGCCACGGACCCGCACGCGCCTGGGGAGAGCGCTCCCCCGACGCGTGCGGGTTTCGTCGTGAGCAAAGCCGTGGGCGGCGCTGTCGTGCGCAACAAGGTGAAACGCAGACTGCGTCATCTGATGCGCGACCGGGTCACCCTGTTTCCCCCCGGTAGCCTGGTAGTCGTACGGGCGCTGCCCGGGGCGGGCGACGCCGACCACGCACAGCTGGCCCAAGACCTGGATGCCGCCCTTCAACGGCTACTGGGAGGGGGCGCGCGATGAAGTACCCGCTGCTGGCTCTGATCAAGCTCTACCAGTGGACGATCAGTCCACTGCTCGGGCCGGTGTGCAAGTACTACCCGTCGTGCTCCCATTACGGCTACACGGCCATCGACCGGCACGGCGCGATCAAGGGAACGGCACTTACCGCCTGGCGGATCCTGCGGTGCAATCCGTGGTCGCTCGGTGGCGTGGACCATGTTCCGCCGCGCAAGCGCCCGCGGTGGCACGAAATGTTGCGTGACGCCTGGCGTGCACGCAGGGGCGGGACCTCCGCCGCCGAAGCGGCCACCGAAGAGAATTCGCCTTCTCCTTCGAGCCCGGCCGCAGAGACACCGTCCCATGCCCAAGGAGCATGATTAGTGGACACGATTGCCAGCCTCTTCAGCTTCATCACGACACCTGTCTCCTGGGTCATCGTCCAGTTCCACAAGGTGTACGGGTCCATTTTCGGCCCCGACACCGGGTGGGCCTGGGGCCTGTCCATCGTGTCCCTGGTGATTCTGATCCGAATCTGCCTGATCCCGCTCTTCGTGAAGCAGATCAAGGCGACGCGGGCCATGCAGACGCTGCAGCCCGAGATGAAGAAGATCCAGGAGCGCTACAAGAACGACAAACAGCGTCAGTCCGAAGAGATGATGAAGCTGTACAAGGAGACGGGCACCAACCCGCTCTCCTCGTGCCTTCCCATCCTGGCGCAGTCTCCGTTCTTCTTCGCCCTGTACCACGTGCTCAACGGCATCGCCAACGGTGAAACCATTGGCGTGATCAACGAAAGCCTCCTGGCGAGCGCGCAGAAGGCGCACATCTTCGGTGCCCCGTTGGCCGCGAAGTTCACGGACAGCGCCGCGGACCTGGTGCCGTTCGACGCTTCGCTGACCAACGTCCGCATCGTGACCGCGATCATGATCGTCATGATGTCGGCGTCGCAGTTCTTCACGCAGCGCCAGCTCATGACGAAGAACGTCGACACCTCGGTGAAGACACCGTTCATGCAGCAGCAGAAGATGCTGATGTACGTCTTCCCGGTCATGTTCGCCGTCTTCGGCATCAACTTCCCCGTCGGTGTCCTCGTCTACTGGCTGACCACCAACGTGTGGACCATGGGCCAGCAGATGTACGTGATCCGCAACAACCCGACCCCGGGTTCCAAGGCTCAGGCCGCGTACCTGGAGCGCCTGTACAAGCACGTCACGCACCACGGCAAGACCCGCAGCCGCGGCGAGAAGGCGATCGTCAAGGCCATCGTGGCCAAGGGCCGCGAGCGCAACGACGCGGAGCGCAAGTTCATCAACGGTCTGACCAAGGTGGGCTTTGCCGCCCAGGCCGACGGCACTGTGATCAAGGGCGGCGAGGCCCAGGCCGCGATCCAGGCCGAGGACGGCACGACGACGAGCGCGGCGGCAGCCAAGCGGCAGCAGCCCAAGCGGCAGTCGAAGTCCCAGCGCCAGTCCGCGACCCTGGCGAAGGGCGCCGAAGAGGCCGTCTCGCTGAGCAAGTCCGACGAATCCGAGGACACCAAGCCCTCCGGAGCCGCCGGTACGGCCAAGCAGGCCGCTCCCAAGTCCGGCAGCGGTGGCCGCAGCAAAGCCCAGTCCGGGCAGCGCAAGGGCGGCCCGCAGCGCCCCAAGTCCCCGTCCAAGAAGTAAGAAGGAGCCCATCCCGTGACGGAAGGCACCACCTCCGCTGCCGCCGAGGGTGCAGACACCCTGACCCGCCTGGAGCAGGAGGGTGAGATCGCGGCGGACTACCTCGAGGGTCTGCTGGACATCGCTGATCTCGACGGCGATATCGACATGGACGTCGAGGCCGACCGCGCCTCTGTGTCGATCATCAGCGACGCGGGCACCCGTGACCTGCTGAAGCTGGTCGGCCGGGACGGCGAGGTGCTGGAGGCGCTCCAGGAACTCACGCGCCTGGCCGTGCATCGGGAGACCGGCGACCGCAGCCGGCTGATGCTGGACATCGCGGGCTACCGCGCCCAGAAGCGTGCCGAGCTCTCTGAGCTGGGTGCCAAGGCAGCGGCCGACGCGAAGAACAGCGGTGAGCCGGTGAAGCTGAAGCCGATGACGCCGTTCGAGCGCAAGGTCGTCCACGACGCGGTCAAGGTCGCCGGTCTGCGCAGCGAGTCCGAGGGCGAAGAGCCGCAGCGCTTCGTCGTCGTACTGCCCAACTGATTCGGTACGTACGTGAACCCGGCCCCGTCTGTTGCGCAGGCGGGGCCGATCTTTGTCAGCCCGGTAGTTCTGGTGGTCGGCGCTCGAAGCGCTGATGCGGTACGGAAGGACGGTCCCCGTGACGGAGGCAGCTGAGCTCCCGCCTGCGCCTGAGGTGGCACGAGAGGTATTCGGTGATCGCTTCGGTGACGCGGTCCGATACGCCGAACTTCTGGCCGAGGCAGGCGTCCAGCGTGGGCTCATCGGCCCACGAGAGGTGCCCCGCCTGTGGGAGAGGCATCTGCTGAACTGCGCGGTGCTCTCCGAGGTCGTGCCCGAGGGCGTGACCGTCTGCGACGTCGGCTCGGGGGCCGGCCTGCCTGGCATTCCCCTGGCGCTCGTGCGGGAGGACCTGAAGATCACCCTGCTGGAGCCGCTCCTGCGGCGCACCAACTTCCTCACCGAGGTCGTCGAGCTTCTCGGCCTGGACCATGTCACGGTCGCGCGCGGCCGCGCCGAGGAGGTCATGGGCACCATGCCCCCGGTGCATGTGGTGACCGCCCGCGCCGTGGCGCCTCTGGACCGCCTGGCCACCTGGGGCATTCCGCTGCTGCGTCCCTACGGTGAGATGCTCGCCCTCAAGGGCGACACCGCCGAGGAAGAGCTGAAGAGCGCCTCCACGGCGCTGAGTAAGCTCGGCGCCGTGGGGACCTCGATCCTGCAGGTCGGTGAGGGCGTGGTGGAACCGCTGTCCACGGTGGTGCGGGTCGAGGTGGGGGAGAGCCCGGGTGGCGTGAGATTCGCCGCCAAGCGGGCCAAGGCGGCCCGTACCAGCCGAACCCGCCGACGCCGCTGAGACGTACTCCACACAAGCAGCCAAACCCACGCATCACGGAGTGTCGCGAGGGATCCGGCCAGCGGCGCTGTGCATCGTGTTTCACGTGAAACGTCGCTCTCTGCTCCACGGCATCATCAGCCGCGGCCGCGCCGCAGCCGAACCCCGCGACCGTAAGCCTCTCGGTTCACTCGGTGCGGGGCCGGAGTTGTCCACAGAGGTGGATTTCTCCACAGAACAACAGGCCTCGCTGGTTCATGACCCCGAAGACATGGGAGGCTCTGTTCATTGCGAGCCTGAAGTCGAGGAGAGTGAATCCGTGCGGTCCGACGCCAACATCGCGGGACCGATGACCGATCCGGTCCCCGGTCCCCGTACCGAGTCGTTCGGGGAGGATGTTTCACGTGAAACACCGCCCCCGATGGACGACACTCCGATCGGTCGTGCTGCCCAACTCGCGGTGGAGGCTCTGGGCCGCGCCGGCGAGGGTCTGCCACGCCCTGAGCAGACCCGTGTGATCGTGGTCGCCAACCAGAAGGGTGGAGTGGGCAAGACGACGACGACCGTCAATCTCGCCGCTTCCCTGGCCCTGCACGGTGGCCGAGTTCTGGTGGTCGACCTCGACCCTCAGGGCAACGCGTCCACGGCCCTGGGAATCGACCACCATGCCGAGGTTCCATCCATCTATGACGTGCTGGTCGACAGTCGCCCGCTCTCGGAAGTCGTTCAGCCTGTCCCTGATGTAGAGGGCCTGTTCTGCGCGCCCGCCACGATCGATCTCGCCGGCGCGGAGATCGAGTTGGTGTCCCTGGTGGCACGTGAGAGCCGCCTCCAGCGGGCGATCCAGGCCTACGAGCAGCCGTTGGACTACATTCTCATCGACTGCCCGCCGTCACTCGGCCTGTTGACGGTCAACGCGATGGTGGCCGGTGCCGAGGTCCTCATCCCGATCCAGTGCGAGTACTACGCGCTGGAAGGTCTGGGGCAGTTGCTGCGCAACGTCGACCTGGTGCGCGGACACCTCAATCCCACCCTGCATGTGTCGACCATTCTGCTCACCATGTACGACGGCCGGACGCGCCTCGCGTCACAGGTCGCGGAGGAGGTGCGCACCCACTTCGTGGAGGAGGTGCTGAAGACGAGCATTCCCCGCTCGGTCCGCATCTCCGAGGCACCGAGCTATGGACAGACGGTCCTGACCTACGACCCGGGATCGAGCGGCGCTCTCTCCTACCTCGAGGCAGCACGAGAGCTGGCGCTGAGGGGTGTCGGGGTCAGCTACGACGCGACACACGCCCATATCGGCGCCCAGAACAACGCGAACATGGTGGAGGACATTCAGTGAGTGAGCGACGGAGGGGGTTGGGCCGCGGTCTTGGTGCACTGATCCCTGCTGCCCCGACAGAGAGGACACCGGCGCAGGCCGCCTTGGGAGGCGGAGGATCCACGTCCCCCGCAGCCGTACCGGTGCTGACGACCGACCGGGGGGTAGCTGCGGCAAAGGTGGCCACGCTGCCGCCTGTTTCACGTGAAACAGAGGAGCTGTCGGCGAACGGCTCCGTGGAGATGCCCGCGCCGCCCATCGGAGCGCATTTCGCCGAGATTCCCCTTGATCACATCGCGCCGAACCCGCGTCAGCCCCGTGAGGTCTTCGACGAGGACGCGCTGCACGAGCTCATCACCTCCATCAAGGAGGTGGGCCTGCTTCAGCCGGTCGTCGTACGCCAGCTGGGCCCCGCGCGCTACGAGCTGATCATGGGTGAGCGGCGTTTCCGGGCCTGCCGCGAGGCCGGCCTGGAGGCGATCCCGGCGATCGTCCGGGCCACCGATGACGAGAAGCTTCTCCTGGACGCCCTCCTGGAGAACCTCCACCGGGCCCAGCTGAACCCGCTGGAAGAAGCGGCCGCGTACGACCAGCTGCTCAAGGACTTCAACTGCACGCACGACCAGTTGGCGGACCGCATCGGTCGCTCGCGCCCGCAGGTCTCCAACACGCTGCGTCTGCTCAAGCTCTCGCCGGCGGTCCAACGCAGGGTCGCGGCCGGAGTACTCTCCGCCGGTCATGCCCGGGCACTGCTCTCCGTCGATGACTCGGAGGAGCAGGACCGGCTGGCCCACCGCATCGTGGCTGAGGGACTCTCGGTACGGGCCGTCGAGGAGATCGTGACCCTCATGGGCTCGCGTCCGCAGACGGCTCAGCGAGCGAAGGGACCGAGGGCAGGCGGTCGGGTCTCCCCGGCGCTGACCGACCTGGCGACCCGGCTTTCGGACCGCTTCGAAACCCGGGTGAAAGTCGACCTGGGGCAGAAGAAGGGCAAGATCACCGTCGAGTTCGCCTCCATGGAGGACTTGGAGCGCATCCTCGACTCGCTGGCGCCCGGCGAAGGGCCCGTCCTTCAGAAGGGTCTCGTGGAGGGCGACTCCGAGGAGTCGGACGGCTGAGCCGCGGCTTGGCCGAGGGCATGTCGCCAGAGAGACCAGTGAGCGAGCCGTGTCCGGTGTGTACCGGAACACGGCTCGCTCTTTGCTTTCAGGCAGTATCGATGGAATCGCATCGTGGATACGATGCGGAGGGTTTGTGGCGCATCCACCTGGCAGTACCTCGGAGCGGGAGGCGAGGGCCATGCGAACGATGAGCCGGACGGGACTGGTGAGCGCCGGGTTGGGCCTGGGCGCGGTCGGCGGCTTCGTCGCCGGCCTGCTCAGGGAACGGAGTGCTCTGACAGCCGCTCGCGACGCTGCGAGCGAAGAAAGCGAGGAACAGCCTTCATGGGGCGTCGGCTCGTACCGCTCACGCTGGACAACCTTCAAGACCTTCCCAAGCGCTGTCGGGCGTGTGTCTTCTGGGAGCTGGACCCCGTCAGCGGTGCGGCCGCGGTAAAGGCGGGCACGCCTGCCCTGGAGAAGGAGTCCTGGATCTCCGCCGTCCTGCTGGACTGGGGGTCGTGCGGCCGGGTCGTCTATGTCGACGACGTCCCCGTGGGCTTTGTGCTCTACGCACCGCCCGCCTACGTACCCCGTTCGACGGCGTTCTCCACAAGCCCGGTGTCGCCGGACGCCGTGCAGTTGATGACCGCCTTCATCATGCCGGGCTACCAGGGGCAGGGACTGGGCCGCGTGATGGTCCAGACGGTCGCCAAGGATCTGCTGCGACGCGGCTTCAAGGCGATCGAGGCGTTCGGTGACGCCCGCTGGAAGGAACCGGCCTGTGTGCTCCCGGCCGACCATCTGCTGGCAGTGGGCTTCAAGACGGTCCGCCCCCACCCCGCTCATCCTCGACTGAGGCTGGAGCTGCGCACCACGCTCTCCTGGAAGGAAGACGTGGAGATGGCGCTGGACCGGTTGCTGGGGGCGGTCCAGAAGGAGCCGGCACTGCGACCGCTCTAGACGTGGCAAAGCGTATGGGCCAGCCCTCTCGGACTGGCCCATACGTGTTTCACGTGAAACATCAGCCGTCGGCACGACGGCTCAGTACGTCACTCGGAGATGAAGGTCTCCAGATCGCGGACGAGCGCGGCCTTCGGCTTGGCGCCGACGATGGTCTTGGCGACCTCGCCACCCTGGTACACGTTCAGAGTCGGGATCGACATGACGCCGTACTTGGCGGCCGTATTCGGGTTCTCGTCGATGTTGAGCTTGACGACCTCGATCTTGTCGCCGTGCTCGGCGGCGATGGCCTCGAGCGAGGGGGCGATCTGGCGGCAGGGGCCGCACCACGCCGCCCAGAAGTCCACGAGGACGGGCTTGTCACTCTTGAGGACGACCTCTTCGAAGTCGGCGTCGGTCACATTCTTCAGGGTGCCGGCCACAGGGGGCTCCTTAATTCTCTGTGCGGTGGGCGGGAGAGGGTCAGACGGAGGTCTTCTCGGGCTCGGCCTGCTCCTCGTCCGCGAGGGCGGCGAGGTAGCGCTCGGCGTCGAGAGCGGAGGAGCAGCCGGTACCGGCCGCGGTGATCGCCTGACGGTAGGTGTGGTCGACCACGTCGCCGGCGGCGAAGACACCGGTCACGTTCGTCCGGGTGGAGGGCGCGGCGACCTTCAGGTAGCCCTCCTCGTCGAGGTCGAGCTGACCCTTGAAGAGCTCGGTGCGCGGGTCGTGGCCGATCGCGATGAACAGGCCCGTCACCGGGAGGTCCGACAGTTCACCCGTCTTGAGGTTGCGCAGCTTCAGGCCGGCCAGCTTCGGATCACCCTCGATCTCGGCGACCTCGCTGTCCCAGACGAACTTGATCTTCGGGTCGGCGAAGGCGCGCTCCTGCATCGCCTTGGAGGCGCGCAGGGTGTCCCGGCGGTGGACGATCGTCACGGACTTGGCGAAGCGCGAGAGGAAGGTCGCTTCCTCCATCGCGGTGTCGCCGCCGCCGATCACGGCGATGTCCTGGTCCTTGAAGAAGAAGCCGTCACACGTGGCGCACCAGGAGACACCGCGGCCGGAGAGGGCGTCCTCGTTCGGCAGGCCGAGCTTGCGGTGCTGGGAGCCCGTGGTCACGATGACGGCCTTGGCCCGGTGGACGGTGCCTGCGGTGTCCGTGACGGTCTTGATCTCGCCCGTTAGGTCGACGGAGACGATGTCGTCGGGGATCAGTTCGGCACCGAAGCGCTCGGCCTGGGCACGCATGTTGTCCATGAGCTCGGGGCCCATGATGCCGTCCTGGAAGCCGGGGAAGTTCTCCACCTCGGTGGTGTTCATCAGTGCGCCGCCCGCGGTGACGGCGCCTTCGAACACGAGCGGCTTCAGCGAAGCGCGTGCGGTGTACAGCGCCGCGGTGTAGCCGGCGGGCCCGGAGCCGATGATGATCACGTTACGGACGTCGCTCACGGCTTGGTTCCTCGTCTCTGGGGACTGCATCGGTAGAGCGGTGGGAGCTACTTGGACTCTCACCCCACCCAACGGATCCTAAGGGGCGTGCATTCCCACTGTGTCCGGGCACACGGAACAGGCACGGGCGCCGTGGCAGGGATGCCAGGGGGACACCAGGTGGAAGCCAGACGGAGGCGACGGCCAGTCAGCGACGCGTGTAGGAGTTCTGCAGCAAAACCTTGGCCGGGCTCGAGGCCGACTGCTCTACGCAGGTCTTGTCCATGAGGTAGGCGTCGATCCGGGTGCTGTCGGATGCGTCCGGCAGCACGACGAGCAGGGCATCCGTTCCCTGGTATGTGCCGTCCTCTGTGGCGAGGGCCGCGTCGCTGCGGCCGATGCCCTCCTGTACACAGGGGGGAACCGTGGGGGGCTGCAGCAGGATCTTGGGTGAGGCGGCACCGGGTGATGCCGTGTCGGATTCTCCTTGCATGTTCAGGCTGTGCGGGGAACGGGAGCCCTCGGCCTTGGCGAGAAGATCGGTGACCTGGCCTTCCAGTCTGCTCACGGAGAAGGTGTCCGGACCGGTGGACCGGTGCGCCGAACTGCCCGGTGCCCCGCCGCCCGTGAGTGATGACACCAGGACGGAACCGAGTCCCAGCGCTGCGGCTGTGAGCACCGCACCGAGGACAGCGACCCTGCGGCGCCCGCTGCGTTTGCGGTCCTTGCGACCCGGGCCGGTGGTGGTGGGGCGGGCGCGCCCGGCGGGACGGTCCGTCGCCGTCGTGGTTTCACGTGAAACATGAAGTGCGTCGGCATCGGACGTGACACCGGTCGTCTGCGAAACGCGGGCGTCCTCCGGAGCCGTGGCGTTCAGCAGCGCCTCGGCGGCGAGTGCGGCATCGATGCGGTGGGCGACATCGTCCGGCATGCGCGACGGGCTGGGGAGAGTGCCCAGCAGGCCGCGGATCTCCGCGAGTGACGCATGGACGTCCGCGCAGAGTTCGCAGGTGTCCAGATGCCGGCGCACGTCGGCGCTCCGGGAGGGATCGAGCAGGCCCTCGGTGAGGTCGGAGATCTCCGTGACGTCCGGGTGTCCGGTCGTGTCCGTCGTCGAGGTCACGCTCGCCCACCTCCGCCCTTCACAGCAGCTGAATCGCCTGTCCCGGCGTTGCCCGGCCCCTCGTCCCGAGGTTCCGCTGTCGGTGGGACGGATGTCCCCTGCGCCCGGTTCCGTCCTGTGCCGTTTTCTCTGTCGCCGCCCATACCGGCCGGCCGCAGATGGGTGAGAAGCGGCAGGAGTCTGGCTCTGCCCCGGGCGCAGCGGCTCTTCACGGTGCCGGTCGGCACGTCGAGCATGCGGGCGGCCTCGGCGACCGGGTACCCCTGCATGTCCACGAGGACGAGGGCGGCCCGCTGGTCGGGTGGGAGAGTGCCGAGCGCTTCGAGGAGCTGGCGGTGCAGATCGTTGCGTTCGGCGGGGGCGGACGCCGACTCGTGCGGCTCGAGCAGCTGCTCCAGTCGCTCGGTGTCGTCGACCGGTGAGGTCTTTCGGGAAGCCGCTTTGCGGGCGCGGTCCAGGCAGGCGTTCACCGTGATGCGGTGCAGCCAGGTCGTGACGGCGGACTGGCCCCGGAAGGTGTGGGCGGCCCGGTAGGCGGACACCAGCGCGTCCTGGACGGCGTCAGCGGCCTCTTCGCGGTCGCCCAGCGTGCGCAGAGCGACCGCCCAGAGCCGGTCGCGGTGCCGCCGGACCAGCTCACCGAAGGCGTCGGGATCGCCTTCTACGTGGCGAGTGAGGAGGTCCTGGTCGCTCGCTCCGTCATACCCGGCGCCTTCCGCCATCGGACCCCCTCCCCCCGCCCTCAGCTGGTCACTTTGATATCCGCCACGCGACCACGATAGGTACCTTCTTCGGTCAGCGGCAGTTGGGTCAGCCAGACCAGAACGTAGCGGGTCATGACGGACTTCGTCGGCTTGAGCGTCACGCTCGTGCCGGAGCCCTCGGCAACCTTCGTGTAGGCGTCCAAAGACGTGGGCTTGGAGCCCGCGTCGCTGGAGGCGGCACGGAGTTCGACCGAGGTCTTCCCCATGAAGGTAACGGTCACCTTCCCGACCTGCTGAGCTTTGCCGAGATCGAGGATGATGCCGAGGCCCGGCTTCAGGTTTCCGAAGTCGGGACCCGCGTAGAAGTCCGTCTGCCAGTACGTCGAGGTGCTGCTGTCGTATGCCTTCTTTATGTCAGCGGGCTTCTCGGACCCGTCCCCGTCGGGGTCGAAGTCCCAGCCCTCGGTAATGGTGATCGGTTTGCTGGCGGGCTTGGTCGGGGCTTTCCCGCCGTCGTCCGTCGTCTGTGTCTCGTTCGTTTCGTCGGACTTGTTCCGGTCCATGAGGGCGTCCGCGAGCTGCCAGCTGCCCAGGCCCAGCGCGGCGATGAGGAGGGCGGAGACCGCCCACTTCAGGGCCTTGCCGGTGCGGCTCTGCAGCGGGGGCGGTGGCGTGGGCACGACCTGGGTGACGCCGGGGTGCGGCGCGGGACGGCCGTAGGTGCCCTGCTGGTACGTCGTGCGCTGGTACTCGGGCGGGGCGGTGAACGTGGGCTCCGGCGGGCGGATGCGGGGCATCTCGCCGATCGCCTTCACCAGCTCCTCCGGTGTCGTGCAGGCGGCCTCGTGCCGGGAGGCGGTCGCGCCGTCGTTGACGAGGGCACGCATGGTCAGCTCGGACAGACCCCGGTGGACACCGGCCCGCACCTGGTCGGGGGCGATCAGTCCGATGTCCTTGGGCAGCCCGGACAGGCCGTAGGCGTCGTTCTCGTACGGCCAGCGCTGGGTGAGCGCCGCGTACAGCAGGGCGCCGATCGCCTCGGTGTCGGTGCGCTGAGGAGTGTCGGTGGTGATGCCGCGCAGGGCGGCGTTCACCGCGAGGCCGCGGATGCGCCACTGGCCCGAGGAGGTCCGCAGAACCGCGTTGGGATTCAGACGGAGATGCGCCAGGCCTTCGCGGTGGGCGGCGGCCATGGCGGAGGCGATCTGACTCACCATCTGGTAGGCGTCGTGCGGCTCCAGCGGGCCGGCCGCGAGCAACGTGGTCAGCTCGGTGGCGTCGGGCAGCCATTCATGGACGACGTAGACGAGGTCGTTCTCCTCGACGGCGTCCAGTACTTGGACGAATCGGGGATCCCCGAGCAGGGCTGAGGAGCGGGCCGCCGCCAGCACCGAACGGGCCCGTGTGTGATCCGCGGGCAGGATGTGGACGCCCACGGCACGCCGGAGTTTCTCGTCGACCGCACGCCAACTGCTGAAACCGTCCAGACGGGTGACGCACTCTTCGAGGCGGTAGCGTCTGGCGAGCTTGTGA
The DNA here is from genome assembly GCF_042737375.1 of Streptomyces sp. NPDC060000. Classification (NCBI taxonomy): domain Bacteria; kingdom Bacillati; phylum Actinomycetota; class Actinomycetes; order Kitasatosporales; family Streptomycetaceae; genus Streptomyces; species Streptomyces sp. NPDC060000. The sequence continues at coordinate 139,953 of NZ_JBHWUU010000003.1, read as the reverse complement.
CCGCTGTGCAGTTCCGGCGCCGAGGCCTTCCCGGGACGCTCCGCCCCGCCACTCCCCTGTGCCTCGTCGCTGTCCGTGTCCTGCTCCTGGTTCTTGACCACCCCGTCGGCCGTGGACTGGTCCGCTTGTGCGGTCAGCGGCTTGTCACCGCTGTGGCCTGCCACGTCGACGGCAGCTGTGCTCCGTTCCGCCACCGTCGTTCCCGCCTCCCCATTCAATGCGCGCCGCCCGACCTCGTGCGCGCCGTACGACGCCGAACCCAATTGTGCCCACAGTCCGCCGCTATGCACGACACGCGGCGGTGGACGATGGTTGTGCGCCTACCCCTTGTATCAGCGCCCCAGGCGTCCGCGGACCATGCCGACGAGCGAGTTGAGCTCCTCGATGCGCATGCGGCGGGCGGCGACGAAGAAGATGGCGAACAACAGGGCCCCGCCGGCCAGCAGCGCGGCGAAAGAACCGAGGACGCCCTGGCCCAGGCTGTGGCCGATGCCGTAGCAGGCCGCGCCGCTGATGAGGACGGCCGGGACGGAGGCGATGCACAGCCGGGCGTAGGTCCGCAGGACATGGGAGCCGTCCAGGTCGCCGCCGAGCCGCTTGCGCAGCCTGTTCCAGGCGACGCCGACGCCGATCGCGTACGCCAGGCCGTAGGAGGCCGCCATGCCGACCACGGCCCAGCGGGCGGGCAGGACGAAGTAACAGAGTGCCGAGGCGCTCGCGTTGACCGCGGCCACGATGACGGTGTTGTAGAAGGGGGTCCGGGTGTCCTCGTAGGCGTAGAAGGCGCGCAGGACGACGTACTGGACGGAGTAGGGGATCAGACCGAGGCCGAAGGCCATCAGCATGAAGCCCATGTTCGTGGCCTCGCTGGTGCCGGAGGAACCGAAGATCAGCGTGCACATCGGGATACCGAGGGCGAGGAAGCCGAAGGCGATCGGGACGATCGCGACGGCCGTGGTGCGCAGGCCCTGAGAGATGTCGTCACGGACGGCGCCGCCGTCGCCCTCGGCCGCCGAGCGGGAGATGCGGGGCAGCAGGGCGGCCATCAGGGAGACGGTGATGATGGCCTGCGGCAGACCCCAGATCAGCTGGGCGTTGGCATAGGCGGAGAAGCCGGTGCCGTCGACCGGTGAGTCCTTGCCCGCCGAGGTGGACAGCTGGGTGACGACGAGCGCGCCGGCCTGGTTGGCCAGGACGAACAGGACGGTCCACTTGGCGAGGGTCGCCGCCTTGCCGAGGCCGTGCCCCCTCCAGTCGAAGCGCAGCCGCGGCCGGAACCCGGTCTCGCGCAGATACGGGATCATGGCGAGGGCCTGTACGACGAGGCCGAGCAGGACCCCGATGCCGAGGAGCCGCTCGCCCTGCGGCGGGATGGTCGTGACCTTCATACCGGAGTCGGCGGCGGTGCCGTAGACCCAGATGAACATGCCGAGGGTCACGATGATGACGATGTTGTTGAGGACCGGCGTCCACATCATCGCGCCGAACTTCCCGCGCGCGTTGAGGATCTGGCCCATCACCACGTGGACGCCCATGAAGAAGATCGAGGGCAGGAAGTAGCGGACGAAGGTGATGCCGACCTCGTTGGCCGCCGGGTCGCTGGCGACCGAGTCGGACAGGAGGCGGATCAGGACGGGCGCCGCGGCGATCGCGGCGACCGTGAGCAGGCCGAGCGCCACCATGACCAGGGTGAGCAGACGGTTGGCGAATGCCTCACCGCCGTCCTCGTCCTCCTTCATGGCCCGCACGAGCTGCGGCACGAAGACCGAGTTGAGGCCGCCGCCGACGGTCAGGATGTAGATCATCGTGGGCAGCTGGTAGGCGACCTGGAAGGTGTCGCCGAGCAGGCCGACGCCCAGCGCCGAGACGATCAGCGCGGAGCGGACGAATCCGGTGAGGCGGGAGACCATCGTGCCCGCCGCCATCACGGCGCTCGACTTCAGCAGGCCCGCGGCGCGTCCGCCCTTCTTGGCGGCAGGAACGGCAGCCGGGGCAGGGGGCGCGGCCGGCGTGGCGGTGAGGTTCATGGTCTGGTCCGTCGCGGGCGACGGCGTCACCGGAGGCTCGTACGCCGGAACCTGGTACGCCGGTACCGCTCCCTGCCCGCCGGGGGCGGACGCGGGGCCGGGTACGGACGGGGGCTCCGCGGAGCGGGCACCGCTCTGCTGCTGGTCCCGGAAGAGGTGGGCGAAGGCGTCGGGCTGGTGCTGCTCCTCGCCGGAGTGCGTCATCAGATCGTCCACGCCCACGAACTGGGTCGTACGGGGATCGTCCCCGTACGGCAGGTACTGAGTGGGCCCCTCCGGCTCGGGCGCCGGGGTCTGGGCCCACATGCGCGGGTCGGGGGCGTACGGGGACTGCGGCGGCCGGCCGTACAGCGGCTGCTGCGGCTGCTGGATGTCCGGGGGCGGCGGAGGGTGCGCGGCACGGTCGTAGAGCGCCTCGGCGACCGGATCCTGCGCGGTGAGGTCCTGGGACCGGTAGGGGTCCTGGTCGTAGGCGTCCTGGAGGTACATGTCCGCCGGGTGCTGCGGCGGCACCTGGCCATGCTCGGGCGGCGGGCCCTCGGGGTTGCCCGAGCGGCCCGCGGCCTGGCCGCGGTCACCGTCGTACGGCGCGTTCATGGTTACCCCACCTCATCGTCCCGGGCCCACCGGCCACGACATCCTCAACGGTCAACTCTCTCACCCGTGCCGGACGGGTCGGCGCTTTCCTCTGCGGTGTCCGGGGTCTCGTCACTCGGCTGCTCCGGGTCGGCTGCCCCGGCTGGGGCGCCGGACTCTTTCTCGGGACGGTTCTCGGTGCGCTCGGCCTTCTCCGGGCCGTCGGCGTGCCCGCCCGCCTCGTCGGCGCCGTCCTCGCCGTCCTCAGCGGGTTCGCCGTCCTCTGCGGGTTCCTCGGTCTCTTCGGCTTCTCGGGCCGCAGCGCGCTTGCGCTGGGTGTACATGCGGAAGCCGGCCAGCACGAGCAGGAGGACACCGCCGCCGATGACCAGCATCACCGTGGCTGTGATCTCGGTGACCCGCACGTCGAAGGCGACCTCGTTGCCGTACTTCTGGCCGTCCTCGGTGTACAGCTGGGCGATCACCCTCGTCTGGCCGTTGACGTTGGCGGACGTGGTGAACTTCACCGTCGTGGTGTGCCCGCCGGAGACCGTGACCTGCTGCTCGGAGTAGGCATCTTCGGAGAACTCGAGACGGGTCGGGTTTGTCGAGGTGAGTCGCAGGACCAGGTGGTCGACGCCCTGCACCAGGTTGTTCTGGACGGTCACCGGGATCGTGGCGCTTCGCCCGGAGAGTTTGGTCTCCGACTTGTCGATCAGCTTGACCTGGCCGGTGAGGGTGTCCAGATAGGCCTGCACGCTCTGGCGGAACGAACTCGCGGCGGTGTTCCGGCCCCGCCACGTCGTGGACATCTCACGGTTCATGGCCCGCCCGAAGGGTGTCACCACCCGGGCCTCGTTGGCGAGGATCACCTTGAAGTTGTCGAGCCTGTCCTGCGTGTGGGCGATCTGCTCGAAGGCCGACCGGGGCAGCTCCTGCTTGCGCAGCGACGAGGGGTACGCCGACCTCGACGGCACCTTCGTGGTGGCGCCCGGGTCGGGCTTGGCCTTGGCGGCCGCCGCGAGCTGCTGGGACTGCGACCAGGTACCGCCCTGGAGCATCGTGACGGCCTGCGCCAGCGACCGGGCCTGGACCGCGGTCGGCATGCGCTGCGGGGCGACGACGACACTGCGCTGCTTGCCGGTCTGCTGGTTCAGGGACAGGCTCTGCGCGAGGAACTCCTGCACGGCGAGCGTGGACGTGGAGGCCTTCGTCAGATCGCCCTCGAAGGCCGTCGACAGCCGCGCGTCCGCGACCACCGCCGTGGTGCCGCCGCCGATGGGCCGGGCCGCGGAGGGGGTGTAGGTGAGATCGCCGGTCTCCGCCAGGCTGTCACCGCGCGCGATCACCTTGTGGGCGCCGGCCGAGGTGGCCACCTTGACGATCGACGGGTCGACGGCGCCGTTCACCGGCCAGGCGAAGTCGGTGCTCGGTGTCACGTGGAGCACGGTCTGCACGGTGGTGGCGGCCACGTCGGTGGCCTCCTTGAGCTGGCTGAGCGAACCGGCGACACCGGTGCCGTTGTGGGCGAGCGAGGCCAGGTCGGGATCCGCGAAGGGCAGCGCGACGACTTCCTTGCCGAGCACCGCGTCCTGCAGATCGTCGAGCCACTGCTTGGCGATCGCCTGGTGGGTGCCGGCCGTGGTGGTGTCGCCGTCGCCCCGGATCCGGTAGCTGCCGGTCATGGCGTCGACGGACGCCAGCAGGTCCGGGTCGATCACCCAGGTGACGTCGAGCTCCTTGCCCAGGCTCAGGAGCTGGTCCAGCCGGCCGCCGGGAGCGAGCTCCTTGGCCAGGTCGTCGTTGAGGAACACCGGCGTCTGCTGCGCGTTCGAACCAGTCTCCGCCGTCATGTGGACGGTGGACACCAGCGGCCACAGCACCGTCGTCCTGGTCGGGGTGTCCACCTCCTCGGGCTGCCACGGCAGGAAGGTCCGCTGGACGCCCAGCACCTGTTGCCATGGCTGCGCGGACGTCTCGCCCGAGAGGGAGACACCGAGCGGGTAGACCCCGTCATCGCCCAGGTCGAGTTTGTCGACCGGGACGGAGATGCTGAAGTGCTCCGCCACACCCGGTGTGAGCTTGGCGAAGGCGGCGACGTATTTGCCGCCCACCTCCGAGCCGTCGTCGCCGGGGAGGGAGTCCGCGTGCTTGGCGGCCCTGTCGATCGCCGAGCGGGTGGTGAGCGCGGAACCCACCCGCAGACCCACGTGGGCGCCGGTGACCGCCTGTTTGCCGTTGTTGGTGACCGTGCCGGAGACGGTCAGGGTGTCCCCGTCGGTGGGGGCGCCGGGGCTGAGTGAGTCGACGGCCACGGCCACGGTGCCCGCGTCGGAGGCGTCCTTGGCGGAGGCTGGGCCGGCTGCCTGCGCGGAGGCGGCGGGCAGCTGGACGAGACCGGCCAGCAGGGGCACCCCGGCGAGCAGTGCGCCGGTGCGCCGCAGCCACCGGCGGGCAGGTGAGGGAGTCATCCCCGGAAAGTCTGCCGCCTCGGCCACGCGTTCGCCCGTCCCTCGTCGTCGTCAGTGGTCGTCGGAATGTGCGTCCACGCATCGTAACGATGCGCGCCGAGGGGAAGTGCCGCGGACCGCTCCACAAGATCGTGGAAGGCGATCGGATGTTCCTCTATGTACGTGTATAAGGAGTACTGCTCCTGTAGGTGGCAAAAGGATGCTCTGAGCTGCTTTCGGCGCAGATGGCATCGCGCCTCAAATCGGGGCGCCCCCGGTCGGTCGGGCCACGTACCCTCTTCTGTTGTGCCGAACGCCAACGAAGACAATCTCAGTGTCCTGAGCCAGGTGCAGCACCGCGCGGTCAGTGAACTGCTGCGGGTCGCCCCTGTCGCCGACGACCTCGCCCGCCGTTTCCAGGAGGCCGGGTTCTCTCTCGCCCTGGTCGGCGGCTCGGTCCGGGACGCGCTGCTCGGCCGGCTCGGCAACGACCTGGACTTCACGACGGACGCCCGGCCCGAAGACGTTCTGAAGATCGTCCGGCCCTGGGCGGACGCCGTGTGGGAGGTCGGGATCGCCTTCGGTACCGTCGGGGTCCAGAAGGACGCCCGGGTCGGAGATGTCGATCGATGCTTCCAGATCGAGGTGACCACCTACCGTTCGGAGGCGTACGACCGGACCTCGCGCAAGCCCGAGGTGTCGTACGGCGACTCCATCGAGCAGGACCTCGTCCGGCGTGACTTCACCGTGAACGCCATGGCTGTGGCGCTTCCCGAGAATGTGTTCATCGACCCGCACGGGGGCCTCGAGGACCTTGCGTCTCGCGTGCTGCGCACCCCGGGTACGCCGGAGGAGTCCTTCTCGGACGATCCACTGCGCATGATGCGTGCTGCCCGCTTCGCCGCCCAGCTCGACTTCGAGGTCGACTCCGAGGTCGTCGCGGCGATGAAGGAGATGGCGGGCCGTATCGAGATCGTCTCGGCCGAGCGGGTACGGGACGAGCTGAACAAGCTGATCCTGTCCGCGCACCCGCGCAAGGGACTGGCGCTGTTGGTCGACACCGGCATCGCCGACCATGTGCTGCCCGAGCTGCCCGCCCTGCGGCTGGAGAGCGATGAGCACCACCGGCACAAGGACGTCTACGAGCACACGCTGATCGTCCTCGAGCAGGCGATCGCCCTGGAGAAGGACGGCCCGGACCTCACCCTGCGGCTCGCCGCGCTGCTGCACGACATCGGCAAGCCGCGTACCCGTCGCTTCGAGAACGACGGCCGGGTCTCGTTCCACCACCACGAGGTGGTCGGAGCGAAGATGACGAAGAAGCGGATGACGGCTCTCAAGTACTCCAACGAGCTGGTGAAGGACGTCTCCCGGCTGGTCGAACTCCACCTGCGCTTCCACGGGTACGGCACGGGCGACTGGACGGACTCCGCGGTGCGGCGCTACGTGCGTGACGCGGGACCGCTCCTCGATCGCCTCCACGCGCTGACCCGCTCTGACTGCACGACGCGTAACAAGCGCAGGGCGGCCGCGCTCTCACGGGCGTACGACGGGCTGGAGGAGCGCATCGCCCAGCTGAAGGAGCGGGAGCAGTTGGACGCCATCCGCCCCGACCTCGACGGCAACCAGATCATGGAGATCCTGGGCGTCGGTCCCGGACCCGCCATCGGTATGGCGTACAAGCACCTGCTCGAACTGCGCCTGGAGAACGGGCCGATGGAGTACGACGCGGCGGTGACAGCGCTCAAGGAGTGGTGGACGGAGCAGGGCTGAGTCCCTGAAGCAGGTCATGTTTCACGTGAAACATGACCTCCGGCAACGCGGCAGGCGCACATGCGAAGGGGCGGTGTTTCACGTGAAACACCGCCCCGTCTGCAACTGCCCTACTTCTTCGCGTAGTCCTTCAGGCAGAGCAGGAAGTTGCTGCCGTCACCGCTCTCGGTGTACGAGTACTGGAAGTCCTTGGCCTGCTCTTCGCACTTGCTGTCGGCCGTCAGCTGCGTGTAGGTGCCCTTGACCTTCGCCAGCACGATGAACTGTGCCTGCGAGGAGTCGCACTTGACGACCTCGAGGTCGGGGTCGTCGTCGTCGCTGTTGCCGCGGTGCATGCAGTCGCCGACAGCCGCCGTCTTGGCGTCGTCGCGGCTCGCTATGTAGCCGCCGATGCCCACACCGATGACGGCGAGAACGATGACGATGTTCTTGATCAGCTTGAAGCTGACCTTGCGGCGGGGCTGCTCCGGCGGAACCGCGCCGTAGGGGGCGGTCGGGTAGCCGGGCTGGCCGGGCTGCTGGGGGTATCCACCCTGCGGCGGGTAGGGCGCCTGGCCCTGGGGCTGGCCGTAGGGCTGCTGGCCCTGCTGCGCGTACGGGTTCTGGCCCTGGGGCGGCGGAGTCGACACTTGGAGTTCCCCCTAGAAAACGTTAGACGTGTGGCGCGAAATCACTCGCGAAGTAAGACGCACGTAAGTTACCGGCCCCCACTGACAACCCTGTACCCGAGGAGGAGTCTGTGTCATTGATGTGACACTTACCGTTGCTCAAAGCGGGCCATAGCGGCAGCAACTGCTCCGTAAATAACGGCGACCGTGACCACCAATGCGCCGGAACGCCCGTCAGGCGGCAGCATCAGGGCTGCGACGGCGGCGGCACCGACGAAGGCGACGTTGAACAGGACGTCGTAGAGAGAGAAGATCCGGCCGCGGAAGCCGTCCTCCACGGACGACTGGACAATGGTGTCGGTGGCGATCTTCGAGCCCTGAGTGACCAGCCCCAGCACGAACGCCGCGGCGAACGTGGTCACTTGCCTGAACGGGAGCATCAGGGCGAGCACCAGGACCGCCGCGGCCGCGGAGCAGGCGACGATCCAGCGGACCGGACCCAGCCGTCCCGCAGCCGACGGCGTGACCACCGCCGCGACGAAGAAGCCCACGCCGGAGACCCCCACGGCCAGCCCCAGCAGGGCCAGTCCGTCCTCCGGGTCGGTCGACCAGGCGTACCGGCACAGCATCAACACCATGACGGTCAGGGCGCCGTAGGAGAACCGCATCAGTGAGATCGCGCCGAGTGCCCGGGCAGCCTCCCTGCGCTTCGGCTCGGCCAGGTGAAGCAGGCCTCCAAAAAGGCCTCGGGCGGTGCCCCTGAGGGCGCTCGTCAGCCGGGGACGGACCAGATCGGGGTCGGGCCCGAGCAGATCCGCGGCCATGGTCAGGGAGACGAGCGCGGCGCACAGGTACAGCACGCATCCCAGCAGCACCACCGCCGCGTCGGAGTCGGCAACCACCAGCCGGACGACGAACGCGAGACCGCCTCCCGCGACCGCGGCCAGCGTTCCGGCGGTAGGCGAGAGGGAGTTGGCCATCACCAGGCGCTCACCGTCGACAACGCGTGGCAGAGCCGCGGAAAGGCCGGCGAGGACGAAACGGTTGACCGCGGTGACGCACAGGGCGGAGACGTAGAACAGCCGGTCGGGAACGTGACTGATCATCAGGACGGCTGTCGCGGACGCCAGCAGGGCGCGCAGCAGATTGCCGTAGAGGAGGACCTGCCGACGGCGCCAGCGGTCCAGCAGGACGCCGGCGAAGGGGCCCACCAGAGAGTAGGGCAGCAGCAGGACCGCCATGGCTGAGGCGATCGCGCCGGCCGAGGTCTGTTTCTCCGGAGAGAACACGACATAGGTGGCGAGCGCGACCTGGTAGACGCCGTCCGCGCACTGCGAGAGCAGCCGCACCGCGAGCAGCCGCCGGAAGTTCCCGAAGCGCAGCAGGACGCGCAGATCACGGACGACGGCCATGGGGCACAGCCTCACATACGGGGAGGGTCCCCGGGTCAGCCGACCCGGGGACCCTCTCAGCCCTGGCAGGAGCGAATTTTCCGTGCGTGGGCCGAGTTAGCGCTCGACCTCACCGCGGATGAACTTCTCGACGTTGTCGTACGCCTCGTCGTCGAAGTACTGGACCGGCGGGGACTTCATGAAGTACGAGGACGCCGACAGGATCGGGCCACCGATGCCGCGGTCCTTGGCGATCTTCGCGGCGCGCAGGGCGTCGATGATGACGCCCGCGGAGTTCGGGGAGTCCCAGACCTCGAGCTTGTACTCCAGGTTCAGCGGGACGTCACCGAAGGCACGGCCCTCGAGGCGGACGTATGCCCACTTGCGGTCGTCCAGCCAGGCCACGTAGTCCGAGGGACCGATGTGGACGTTCTTCTCGCCCATGTCGCGGTCGGGGATCTGCGAGGTGACGGCCTGCGTCTTCGAGATCTTCTTGGACTCGAGGCGGTCGCGCTCCAGCATGTTCTTGAAGTCCATGTTGCCGCCGACGTTGAGCTGCATGGTGCGCTCGAGCCGGACACCGCGGTCCTCGAACAGCTTCGCCATCACACGGTGCGTGATGGTGGCGCCGACCTGGGACTTGATGTCGTCGCCGACGATCGGGACACCCGCCTCGGTGAACTTGTCCGCCCACTCCTTGGTGCCGGCGATGAAGACCGGAAGGGCGTTGACGAACGCGACCTTGGCGTCGATGGCGGCCTGGGCGTAGAACTTCGCCGCGGCCTCGGAACCGACGGGCAGGTAGCAGATCAGGACGTCGACCTGCCTGTCCTTGAGGATCTGGACGACGTCGACGGGGGCCTCGGCGGACTCCTCGATGGTCTCGCGGTAGTACTTACCGAGACCGTCCAGGGTGTGGCCGCGCTGAACCGTGACGCCCTTGTTCGGGACGTCGCAGATCTTGATGGTGTTGTTCTCGCTGGCACCGATGGCGTCCGAGAGGTCGAGGCCGACCTTCTTCGCGTCGACGTCGAAGGCGGCGACGAACTCGACGTCACCGACGTGGTAGTCGCCGAACTGCACGTGCATCAGACCCGGGACCTTGGACGCCGGGTCGGCGTCCCTGTAGTACTCGACGCCCTGAACCAGCGAGGCGGCGCAGTTGCCCACGCCGACGATGGCTACGCGAACCGAACCCATTCCGGTTGCTCCCTGTGTGTATGAGTGAGGCCCTGAGTGGGCGCTCACGTGGCGGTTTCGTCGGGCAGATCCGCCCCGGGGGTGTCCCCGGGACGGGGCAGGCCGCCCGTCGATCCAGATGTGGTGTTCTGTTGAGCGGACCCCCCGGAGGCAGGACCCTTCAGGTCCCGTCCGGCCCGCTCGCTCTCGATGAGCTCGTTCAGCCAGCGCACTTCGCGCTCCACGGACTCCATACCGTGGCGCTGAAGCTCGAGCGTGTAGTCGTCGAGGCGCTCTCGGGTGCGCACCAGGGAGGCGCGCATCTTCTCCAGGCGCTCCTCCAGCCGGCTGCGGCGGCCCTCCAGTACGCGCATGCGAACATCGCGCGACGTCTGCCCGAAGAAGGCGAAACGAGCGGCGAAGTGTTCGTCCTCGTACGCGTCGGGACCCGTCTGTGAGAGCAGTTCCTCGAAGTGCTCCTTACCCTCCGCCGTCAACCGGTAGACGATCTTGGCGCGGCGCCCTGCGAGTGGAGCGGCGAGGGCGTCTTCATGGGTGTTTCCCGGCTCCTCGATCAACCAGCCGTTGGTGACCAGCGTCTTGAGGCAGGGATAGAGCGTGCCGTAGCTGAACGCACGGAACACGCCCAGTGACGTATTGAGTCGTTTGCGCAGCTCATAGCCGTGCATCGGAGACTCGCGGAGAAGGCCCAGGACGGCGAACTCGAGGATCCCTGCACGCCGGCTCATCGTCGCCTCCTCTCGGCTATGTCGCGCTGATGTATCGACTCGATACATCAAGACGATAGAACGACCTTCCGGATGGGACAAGAGGGGGGATGGTGAACGGGATCACATCACCGATTCGTTGGAGGCGAGTTGCCTGATTTGGGGTGAACCTCGGGGCTGGGCGGGTTTTGACGGTGCGTAGTCTGTGCGCCATGCACACCACCGGGACCCATGAGATGCCGGGGGGCGTCGAGGTCCTCGGTGCAGTACGGGTGAATGCGCGACCGACCGCATCCGTACTTCGGGGGGACAGGAAACCAGCCGCCCTTTCCAGGCGCGCACGGATGCGCCTGCCCGAGGAGTAATCGTTCGATGAGCGAGCACCGTCGCAAACCGCCGCAGCCGCAGGAAGGCGGACGTGCCGCGGCCCGACGCGGCCAGTCCGGTCCGTCCTCCGGCCGCCGCGCGGCACCGCGAGGCGCCACCGGATCTCCTGCCGACTACGGGTTGGGCATCGGGGCCGGCGGCGAGGAGCAGTCGCACGGCAGCCGCGCCGATGCCCGGCGCGGGCCCCAGAGAGACTCGGGCGGGCGGCGCAGAGCGGCCGAGCCCGCAGCAGGCCGTCGCGGCGCCCCGACCGGTCCCGGCCGGGGCAGAGGGCATCCGGCGCCCGACAGCAAGCGACTGATCGACTACCCGCGCGCCGGCAAGTACGGCTGGCAGCGCTGGATGCCGTCGTGGAAGCTTGTCGCGGGCCTGTGCGTCGGCTTCGTGGGCAGCCTGGTGGCCGTGGCGGGCATCGGGTACGCGATGGTGGGCATCCCCGATGTAGCCAAGACGGCGACGGCGCAGAACAACGTCTACTACTGGAAGGACGGCAGCCAGATGGTTGCCACCGGTGGTGAGACGAACCGTCAGAACATCGACCTCTCGCAGATCCCCGAGGAGATGCGCTGGGCGGTGATCTCGCAGGAGAACAAGACCTTCTACGACGACAGTGGCATCGACCCCAAGGGCATCGCTCGTGCCGTGTTCAACATGGCCCGGGGCGGACAGACGCAGGGTGGATCGACGATCACCCAGCAGTACGTCAAGAACGCCATGCTGAACGACCAGTCGCAGACGATCTCCCGCAAGTTCAAGGAGATCTTCGTGTCCATCAAGGTGGGCGCGGAGGTCGACAAGGACCAGATCATGGCCGGCTACCTGAACTCCGCGTACTACGGGCGTAACGCCTACGGAATCCAGGCCGCCGCCCGCGCCTACTTCAACAAGGACGCGATCAAGCTCGACCCGGGCGAGTGTGCCTTCCTGGCCGCCATGCTGAAGGGCGCCACGTACTACGACCCCGCAGGCGCGAGCTCCGTCGACCCCGTCGGCGCCACGGCCACCGCCAACAGCAAGCGGGCCCTGCTCCAGATGCAGGACACCCTCGACAAGATGGTCGAGTACGGCCATCTGAATGCCTCGGTGCGGGCCAAGTACATGAAGCTCCCCGCCTGGCAGAACCCCCGGTCGAACACCGACCTCAAGGGCCAGATCGGCTACCTCGTCGACCTCGCCAACGGTTACCTGGTCACCAACAGCAAGGCGACCGGGATCACTCAGGATCTGCTGCAGCAGGGCGGCTACTCGATCTACACGACCTTCGACAAGAACAAGGTCAAGGAACTCGAGGCGTCGGTCACCAAGGTCCAGAAGGCCAACATCAAGCCGAAGCAACGACCGGACACGGATACGCACGTCCAGTTCGGCGGAGCGTCCGTGGAACCGGACACCGGTGCCATCCGGGCCATCTACGGCGGTGAGGACGCCACCAAGCACTTCACCGACAACGCCGACCAGACCGGTGCCCAGGTCGGTTCGACGTTCAAGCCGTTCGTGCTGGCGGCAGCGATGACCTGGGGTGTGCGCGACAAGGATCTGGGATCGTCGCAGGCGCAGGACGAGCGCACCATCGTCTCGCCCGAGAGTCTGTTCAGCGGCAAGAACAAGCTCAAGATCAAGAACTACGACGGTTCGGTCTGGAAGAACGAGAAGGGCGAGGAGTGGCTGCAGACCAATGACGGCAACGTCTCTCTCGGATCTCCGCCCAACTACAAGATCGACCTGCGTGAGGCGATGCGTGAATCGGTGAACTCCGCCTTCGTGCAGCTCGGCATGGACGTCGGCCTGGACAAGGTGAAGGAGTCCGCCGTCAGTGCGGGCCTGAAGGAGTCCAGCCTCACCAACAGCGGCTTCCCGTCGTTCTCGATCGGCATCTCCGACCCGAGCGCCATCCGGATGGCGGGCGCGTACGGTACCTTCGCCGCGAGCGGCAAGCAGCGTGATCCCTACTCCGTGGAGAGGGTCACGAGCGAGAAGGGCCAGATCTTCACGCACGAGGCCGAGACGAAGCAGGCGTTCACCTCGAAGGTCGCCGACAATGTCACGGACGTCCTGAAGACCGTGGTCGAGAAGGGCACCGGTACCAACGCCCAGCTGCCCGGCCGCGAGGTGGCCGGCAAGACCGGCACCACCGACGGCAACAAGTCGGCCTGGTTCGTGGGCTACACCCCGCAGCTGTCGACTGCGGTCACCATGTTCCGCTACGACGACGACGAGTCGAACAAGAACCGTACGTTCTTGAAGATGTTCGGGACGGGTGGCCAGGAGAAGATTCACGGCGCCTCGTTCCCGGCGCAGATCTGGCACGACTACATGGCCGAGGCGCTGAAGGGCACGCAGCCGAAGGACTTCCCCGAGCCCCAGCCCATCGGTGAGGTCGTCAACGCGGAGCCCTCTCCGACGCCGACTCCTTCGGCCATCGAGACCGAGGAGGAGTCTCCTTCGCCGTCCCCGTCTCCCAGTGAGTCGCAGGTCGAGCCCTCGCCCTCGGTGAGTGAGAGCTGCTCCAACTTCTTCGACTGCGCCGACGACACGGCCGGCACGTCCAACGGGAACGCGAACGGTGGCTCAGGGGAGAACAGCCCGTCACCGACCACCTCGGAGTCGAACAGCGACACCAGAGGAAATACCAGTAACGGCGGCTTCTTCGGAGGAGGAGGCGGCGGCGGCTAGCCGCGCTGTCGTCCGTCTTGGGTGTTTCACGTGAAACATGCGGATGTTTCACGTGAAACGAGGGCCGCTCCACCGAACCAGGTGGGGCGGTCCTCGGCGTTTTCCTAGGTCTGTACGGCAGGATGTCGCCCATGCCCAGTGCAGAATCCACGCCGACGCGCGTGCCCGAGCCGGATCCGGTAAGGCCGACCAGCGATGACCCGGTGGCCGCGGCCGGCAGTGAGCTGATCGGTGGTCCTCTCGGCCGACGCGCCCTGCTGGGGACGTCCTGGTGGACTCCCGTACGGGTCGTCGCGCTAGTGGCGATCGGGATGTTCGCCCTAGGACTGATCCAGAAGGCGCCTTGCTACAACGGCGGCTGGTTCTTCGGGGCCACCTCCCAGTACACGCATGCCTGCTACTCGGACATCCCGCACCTCTACCAGGGGCGAGGCTTCGCCGACGGGCTCGTGCCGTACTTCGACAAGCTGCCCGGCGACATGGACTACCTCGAGTACCCGGTGCTCACCGGCGTGTTCATGGAGGTGGCCAGCTGGCTGACACCGGGCAGCGGCAGCATCCAGGACCAGGAGCAGTGGTACTGGATGGTCAACGCGGGGATGCTGATGGCGTGCGCGGCCGTCATCGCCGTCTGCGTGGCCCGGACGCACGCCCGGCGTCCCTGGGACGGGCTGCTGATCGCGTTGGCGCCCGCCTTCGCGTTGACCGCGACCATCAACTGGGACCTCCTGGCGGTCGCTCTGACGGCCGCGGCGATGCTCATGTGGTCACGGGGCCGGTCCGTTGCCTTCGGTGTCCTGCTGGGGCTCGCCACGGCCGCCAAGCTCTATCCCGTCTTCCTGCTCGGCCCCCTGTTCGTGCTGTGCTGGCGGGCAGGGAAGTGGCGGGACTTCGGCAAGGCTCTGGGCGGTGCGGCCGTCGCCTGGCTGGTGGTGAACCTGCCCGTCATGCTCTTCGCCTTCGAGGGGTGGTCGAAGTTCTACCGGTTCAGCCAGGAGCGGGGTGTCGACTTCGGCTCCTTCTGGCTGATCATGGCGCAGAACTCCAGTGATCCCCTCACCACCGACAGCGTCAACACGCTCGCCACGCTTCTCGTCGTGGTGTGCGCGGTGGGGATCGCCGTGCTGGCGCTCACCGCGCCCCGCCGTCCTCGCTTCGCCCAGCTGGCCTTCCTGATCGTTGCGGCCTTCATCCTCACCAACAAGGTCTACTCGCCGCAGTACGTCCTGTGGCTGGTGCCGCTGGCGGTGCTGGCCAGGCCGAAGTGGCGGGACTTCCTGATCTGGCAGGCGTGCGAGGTCGCCTACTTCGTGGGCATCTGGATGTACCTCGCGTACACGATGAGCGGGGACTCCCACAAGGGCCTGCCGACCGACGGCTACCACTGGGCCATCGGCGTGCACCTGCTGGGGACGCTCTACCTGTGCGGTGTGGTCGTGCGCGACATCCTGATGCCGGAGCGGGACGTGGTGCGGCAGGCGGGGGACGACGATCCCTCGGGCGGGGTGCTCGACGGTGCGGAGGACGTCTTCGTCCTCGGCGCCGCGGCACATCCGCCGCGGCACGCCTCCCACTTCGACGGACCGCAGGTGGACTGGGGTAAGCCGGACACCATCGACAGTTCGCCCTGAGCGAACAGGCCGGGACCGAGGCCTGCGGACCCGGCAATCAACCATGGCAAAAGGCCGTACACGGAGACTCCGTGTACGGCCTTTTGCCGTTGACGCGTTCGCTCGGCGCTCGCGCTTCAGCGGTCCACGATGCGGTCGAACTGGGTGGTGGTGTGCCGCAGATGGGCCACTAGTTCGTCGCCGACGTGCGGCTCCGGCGCGTCCGAGGGCACGAACAGGATGGACACCTGCATGTGCGGCGGCTCGGCGAACCAGCGCTGCTTGCCGCCCCAGACGAACGGCGAAAGGTTCCGGTTCACCGTGGCGAGGCCGGCCCGGGCGACGCCCTTGGCGCGCGGCATGACGCCGTGCAGGGCCTTGGGGGCCTCCAGACCCACCCCGTGCGACGTTCCGCCCGCCACGACCACCAGGAAGCCGTCCGAGGCCGCCTTCTGCTGCCGGTAGCCGAAGCGATCGCCCTTGGCGACCCGCGTGACGTCGAGGACGGCACCGCGGTACTCGGTGGCCTCGTGGTCCCCCAGCCACAACCGCGTGCCGATACGGGCGCGGAAGCGGGTCTGCGGGAACTGCTGCCGCAGCCGGGCGAGTTCATCGGCCTTGAGGTGGCTGACGAACATCGTGTGCAGCGGCAGCCGGGCCGCGCGCAGCCGGTCCATCCAGCCGATGACCTCCTCGACGGCGTCGGAGCCGTCGGTGCGGTCCAGGGGCAGGTGAATGGCGAAGCCCTCGAGCCTGACGTTCTCGATGGCGGCGTGCAGCTGCGGCAGGTCCTGCTCGCTGATGCCGTGCCGCTTCATCGACGACATCACCTCGATGACCACCCGTGCCCCCACGAGGCCGTACACGCCGTCCACCGACGACACCGAGCGCACGACCCGGTCGGGCAGCGGGACGGGCTCCTCGCCACGCCGGTACGGCGTCAGTACCAGCAGGTCGCCACCGAAGAAGTCCTTGATGCGGGCGGCCTCGTACGTCGTGCCGACGGCGAGGACGTCCGAGCCCAGCCGCGTGGCCTCCTCCGCCAGCCGGTCGTGCCCGAAGCCATAGCCGTTGCCCTTGCAGACCGGGACGAGTCCCGGGAACTGCTCCTGCACGTTCTTGTGATGCGCCCGCCAGCGCGCGGTGTCGACGTAGAGGGTGAGCGCCATGGCCGGACCTGGGACCTTTCTCGTGGCTGCGGTGTGGGGGAAACGCGTCAGAGTGTCGGAGGTGTCAGAGGGTGTTCAGAGATATGGAATCACTGAACGTGACGTCAGCGGCGCGACATGTAGATGTCCAGGGCCTTGTGGAGCAGCTTGTTCAGCGGGAAGTCCCACTCGCCGAGGTACTCCGCGGCCTGTCCGCCGGTGCCGACCTTGAACTGGATCAGGCCGAAGAGATGGTCGGACTCGTCCAGCGAGTCTGAGATGCCCCGCAGGTCGTAGACGGTCGCGCCGAGCGCGTAGGCATCGCGCAGCATCCGCCACTGCATGGCGTTCGAGGGACGGAACTCCCGGCCGATGTTGTCGGAGGCGCCGTAGGAGTACCAGACGTGCCCGCCGACGATCAGCATCGTCGCCGCCGACAGGTTCACGCCGTTGTGGCGGGCGAAGTACAGCCGCATGCGGTTGGGGTCCTCGGTGTTGAGGGCCGACCACATGCGCTGGAAGTAGGAGAGCGGGCGCGGCCGGAAGTGGTCCCGCAGAGCCGTGATCTCGTACAGCCGCTGCCACTCCTCGAGGTCGTGGTAACCGCCCTGGACGACCTCGACGCCGGCCTTCTCGGCCTTCTTGATGTTGCGGCGCCACAGCTGGTTGAAGTTCTTGTGGACCTCTTCAAGGGAACGGTTCGCCAGCGGCACCTGGTAGACGTAGCGCGGCTGGACGTCGCCGAAGCCGGCGCCGCCGTCCTCGCCCTGCTGCCAGCCCATGCGGCGCAGCTTGTCGGCCACCTCGAAGGCGCGCGGCTCGATGAAGTCGGCCTCGATGTCGCGCAGTCGCTTCACGTCGGGGTTCTGGATGCCGGCCTTGATGGAGACGGCCTCCCAGCGGCGGATGATCACCGGCGGGCCCATCTTCACCGAGAAGGCGCCCTGCTGCTTGAGGTGCGCGAGCATCGGTTCCAGCCACTCGGTCAGATTCGGCGCATACCAGTTGATGACCGGGCCCTCGGGAAGGTAGGCGAGGTAGCGCTTGATCTTGGGCAGCTGGCGGTAGAGGACGAGACCCGCGCCGACCAGTTCGCCGGTCCGCTCGTCGAACCAGCCGAGGCTCTCCGAACGCCACTCGGCCTTGACATCGGCCCAGGCCGGAACCTGCATGTGGCTCGCCGACGGCAGGCTCTGGATGTATGCCAGATGCTGCTCACGGCTGATCGTCCTCAGGGTCAGGCTCATTCGGGGCGCTCCTCGGGCTGGGGTGTCCCCATGGGTACAGGGGCTCCGGCTCTCGCGCCGAAGCCTACTGCGCCTGGCGAGCGGCCTGACTGGGCGCATGGAACCTGCGCCCCGGCCTGTGCGCGGCCGGGGCGTTCCGTCCTGATTCGTAGGTTTCCTACGTGTCTTTCGGAGCGAACGGGGTCCGTGGTGCGGGCACCGGCGCCGCCGCGGTCACCAGAGTCCGCCGAAGAGGCCGCCGTGGGCCATGCCGATGAAGAAGCCGACGCCCGCGGCACCGAGACCCAGGATCAGACCGAAGCGCTCACGGGTGGTCTCGGAGATCCACTGTCCGTACGCGCCGGTCAGGATTCCCACCAGGCCCGCCCAGGAGCTGAGCAGATGGATGCTGTGGAAGAACGACGTGATGAAGGCCGTCAGGCCGAGCACCAGCGTCACCGCGAGCAGAGTGTCCTGGAGCGGATGGGCTTTGCCGTCGGTGGCGAAGAGAGAACCGGCGGTATTGGGTCGCAATGCCTGTGCCATGTGGCACCTCCTGCGGAAGGCGGCGCATCGTAGCGCCATACACACCCGACGTGTACAGACTGACGGTCATCCACGCCGGATTTCAACCGGAAGCGTGTGTGCAGGTAGTCTGTACCGTCTGCACCGGTGTCTGCCCAGGCATAGCCAGGGTGTCCGTCCAGCTCACAGCAGGGAAGTCGCCAGCCGACCCCCGATTGTCAGTGGCGGCCGATACCGTTGCGTACGCATCACAACCCTCCTGCCACGGATCGACCGTGGCCGCTGAGTCCAAAGGAGGTGGGTTCCACATGCGTCACTACGAAGTGATGGTCATCCTCGACCCCGATCTCGAGGAGCGCGCTGTCTCCCCGCTGATCGAGAACTTCCTCTCCGTCGTCCGTGAGGGCAACGGCAAGGTGGAGAAGGTCGACACCTGGGGCCGTCGTCGTCTCTCGTACGAGATCAAGAAGAAGCCCGAGGGCATCTACTCGGTCATCGACCTGCAGGCCGAGCCTGCGGTCGTCAAGGAGCTCGACCGCCAGATGAACCTGAACGAGTCGGTCCTCCGGACCAAGGTCCTCCGTCCCGAGACCCACTGAGCTCTCCAGCTCAGCTGATCTCGGGATTCTGAGTAGCAGCACAAGCAGCCAGCAGCAAACCCGCCGAGAGGTTTTTCCATGGCAGGCGAGACCGTCATCACGGTCGTCGGCAATCTTGTCGACGACCCCGAGCTGCGCTTCACCCCCTCCGGTGCGGCGGTCGCGAAGTTCCGTGTCGCGTCCACTCCCCGCACCTTCGACCGTCAGACGAACGAGTGGAAGGACGGCGAGAGCCTGTTCCTGACCTGCTCGGTCTGGCGTCAGGCGGCGGAGAACGTCGCGGAGTCGCTCCAGCGAGGCATGCGCGTCATCGTGCAGGGTCGGCTGAAGCAGCGGTCCTACGAGGACCGTGAGGGCGTCAAGCGCACGGTCTACGAACTGGACGTCGAGGAAGTCGGCGCCAGCCTGCGCAGTGCCACGGCCAAGGTCACCAAGGCCTCCGGCCGCGGTGGCCAGGGCGGCCAGGCTGGTTACGGCGGCGGTGGCGGCGGTCAGGCCGGCGGCGGCTGGGGTGGAAACTCCGGCGGCGGCCAGCAGGGCGGCGGAGCTCCCGCCGACGACCCGTGGGCGACCGGCGCTCCCGCCGGTGGCAACCAGGGCGGCAGCGGTGGCGGCGGTGGCGGTGGCTGGGGTGGAAGCTCCGGCTCCGGCTCCGGCTCCGGCGGCGGTGCCGGCGGCAGTGCCGGCGGCGGCTACTCGGACGAACCCCCCTTCTAGGCCGTTGAGGCCCGGGTTTCCGGGCCCGAACGGATCGAAGGCGGGTCGTATCCCAACTTCTTGATCACACAGGAGAAACACCATGGCGAAGCCGCCTGTGCGCAAGCCTAAGAAGAAGGTCTGCGCTTTCTGCAAGGACAAGGTCACGTACGTGGACTACAAGGACACGAACATGCTGCGGAAGTTCATTTCCGACCGTGGCAAGATCCGTGCCCGCCGCGTGACCGGCAACTGCACGCAGCACCAGCGTGACGTCGCCACGGCCGTCAAGAACAGCCGTGAGATGGCGCTGCTGCCGTACACCGCCCAGGCGCGATAAGGGAAGGGTGACCGACAAATGAAGATCATCCTCACCCACGAGGTCTCCGGCCTCGGTGCCGCCGGCGAAGTCGTCGACGTCAAGGACGGCTACGCTCGCAACTACCTGATCCCGCGGAACTTCGCTATCCGCTGGACCAAGGGCGGCGAGAAGGACGTCGAGCAGATCCGTCGCGCTCGCAAGATCCACGAGATCCAGACCATCGAGCAGGCCAACGCTGTGAAGGCCCAGCTCGAGGGCGTGAAGGTCCGTCTGGCCGTGCGCTCCGGCGACGCCGGTCGTCTCTTCGGTTCCGTCACCCCGGCCGACATCGCTTCTGCGATCAAGGCTGCCGGTGGCCCCGAGGTCGACAAGCGCCGCATCGAGCTCGGCTCGGCGATCAAGACTCTGGGCGCTCACGAGACGTCCGTGCGTCTGCACCCCGAGGTTGCCGCCAAGGTCAACATCGAGGTCGTCGCGGCCTGATCGCTGCGCTCGGCTTGCAGAGCTGAGAAGGGGGCCGCACCCAATGGGTGCGGCCCCCTTCTTCGTCTGCTTGTTTCACGTGAAACGCTCGGTTCCACGCGATCGGGCACTTCGCAGGACTGGCTGTTTCACGTGAAACGGTCAGCGGGTAGCGCCGGTGATGACCCAGCGGCCGGAGCGGGCTCGCAACCAGAGGGTGAGCATCCGGACCGCCATCATCAGTGTCATCGCTCCCCATACTGCGGTGAGGCCACCACCCAGAACCGGCACCAGCAGAGCCACCGGAGCGAAGACCGCCAGGGTGAGCACCATGGCCCAGGCGAGATAGGGGCCGTCCCCAGCACCCATCAGCACTCCGTCCAGTATGAAGACGACGCCGCAGATGGGCTGGGAGAGCGCCACCACGAGAAGAGCGGGCAGTGCTGCGTCCTTCACCGCCGGGTCGCTGGTGAAGAGCGGCAGGAACAACGGTCGGGCCATGACGACCAACAGGCCGAGCGCGATACCTACGGCGATGCCCCACTCGACCATGCGTCGGCAGACGTCACGGGCGCCCTGGGCGTCGTCCGCACCGAGATAGCGTCCGATGATGGCCTGCCCGGCGATGGCGATGGCGTCGAGAGCGAAGGCCAGCAGACTCCACAGGCTCAGAGCGATCTGGTGCGCCGCGATGTCGTTGTCCCCGAGACGGGCGGCCACGGCGGTGGCGATCATCAGAATCGCCCTCAGTGAGAGGGTGCGGACCAGCAGCGGAACCCCGGCCTGGGCGGAGGCCCTGATGCCGACAGCGTCGGGCCGCAGTGACGCGCCATGGCGCCGGGCTCCCCGGACCACCACCGCGAGGTAGACCAAGGCCATGCCCCACTGGGCGATCACGGTGCCCCAGGCAGAGCCGGCGATGCCGAGGCCCGCGCCATAGACGAGGCCGGTGTTCAAGGCGGCGTTGGTGACGAAGCCCGCGACGGCGACGTAGAGCGGAGTCCTCGTGTCCTGGAGCCCACGCAGGACACCGGTCGCGGCCATGACGACGAGCATGGCAGGGATGCCGAGCGCGGAGATGCGTAGATAGGTGATCGCGTAGGGAGCGGCAGCGTCCGAGGCGCCGAAGAGTTGCACCAGCGCAGGGGCGGCGGGCAGGACGGCCGCGATCACGCCGGCGCCGAGCAGCAGAGCCAGCCAGATGCCGTCCATGCCCTGGCGGATGGCTTCCGGAAGGTCGCCGGCACCCACGCGACGCGCGACGGCGGCAGTGGTCGCGTAGGCGAGAAAGACGAAGACGCTGACGGCCGTCATGAGAAGGGCTGAGGCGACTCCGAGTCCGGCCAGTTGGGCGGTGCCCAGATGGCCGACGATGGCGCTGTCGGCCATGACGAAGAGCGGCTCGGCGACGAGCGCGCCGAAGGCCGGGACGGCCAGCGCGACGATCTCTCGATCGTACTGTCGCCGAGTGGCCCTGGGGGGCGCGGGAGCCTGTGTCATGACCGCCAATCTAATCGTCCACAGGTAAGAGATGCAATTGCCTTATGACCCTTACCGCCTCTGGACTGGCGCCTCCTTTGGTGCGCCGTTCGAAGAGATCTTGGCCCGACCGGGCAACTTTTTCTTCTGCACAGCCAGTGGATGGGGAAGGTGCAGGTCAGAGACGCTTCGTTAGAAAAGTCGAGGGCTTGTTCACATGGCTGTCCACCGGGTCGTGCACAGGTTTTGCGGAGTTCTCCACAGCATCCGGGCCGTCGTCCACATGGCCTGTGGATAACCAGATTGGCTGACGGTGCCTGCGGGCCTACCGTGGTCCGGCGTGTGCTCCGTCCGTCGGCCGACGAAACCCTCGTAAAACCGGCGCGTACTAAACGGAGTTAGCGCTCTCAATTGTCAGTGCCGTGCCGTAGACAGAAGGCATGGCGAGGTCCGCTCGGCGGACGGGAGGAGGTTGCTCGGTGAGCATTTCCGAGCCCTTGGACGACCCGTGGGCCGACAGCGGGCCCAGTGATCGTCTGCCTCCTGCCCGGCGGCGTGGCGACGGCGGGCGCGGCCGTGATGAACAGCACGATCGCGGCCGGGACAGTGGTGAGTGGGAAGGCGGAGGCACCGCCTTCGAGCGGGTACCGCCGCAGGACCTCGACGCCGAACAGTCCGTCCTCGGTGGCATGCTCCTGTCCAAGGACGCCATCGCCGACGTGGTGGAGGTCCTCAAGGGCCACGACTTCTACAAGCCCGCGCACGAGACGATCTACCAGGCGGTCCTTGACGTCTATGCCAAGGGCGAACCGGCCGACCCCATCACGATCGCCGCCGAACTCACCAAGCGCGGCGAGATCAACAAGGTCGGTGGCGCGTCCTATCTGCACACCCTTGTTCAGACGGTGCCGACGGCCGCCAACGCCGAGTACTACGCGGAGATCGTCCACGAGCGTGCCGTACTGCGCCGCCTAGTCGAGGCCGGAACCCGTATCACCCAGATGGGATACGCGGGCGACGACGACGTCGACGAGATCGTCAACCGTGCCCAGGCCGAGATCTACGCGGTCACCGAGCAGCGCACCAGTGAGGACTATCTCCCGCTCGGCGACATCATGGAGGGCGCCCTCGACGAGATCGAGGCGATCGGCTCGCGCAGCGGCGAGATGACCGGTGTGCCCACCGGTTTCACGGACCTCGACTCGCTCACCAACGGTCTGCACCCGGGCCAGATGATCGTCATCGCTGCCCGTCCCGCCATGGGCAAGTCGACGCTCGCGCTGGACTTCGCGCGCGCGGCTTCGATCAAGCACAACCTGCCGAGCGTCATCTTCTCCCTGGAAATGGGGCGCAACGAGATCGCGATGCGTCTGCTGTCAGCCGAAGCCCGCGTCGCCCTGCACCACATGCGTTCCGGCACCATGACGGACGAGGACTGGACCCGCCTGGCGCGCCGGATGCCCGAGGTCTCCTCAGCACCGCTGTACATCGACGACTCCCCGAACCTGTCGATGATGGAGATCCGCGCCAAGTGCCGCCGGCTGAAGCAGCGCAACGACATCAAGCTCGTGATCATCGACTATCTCCAGCTGATGCAGGCCGGTGGTTCCAAGCGCTCCGAGAGCCGCCAGCAGGAAGTCTCGGACATGTCCCGTAACCTCAAGCTGCTGGCCAAGGAGCTGGAGGTCCCGGTGATCGCGCTCTCGCAGCTCAACCGTGGTCCCGAGCAGCGCACGGACAAGAAACCGATGGTGTCCGACCTGCGTGAGTCCGGCTCCATCGAGCAGGACGCCGACATGGTCATCCTGCTGCACCGTGAGGACGCCTACGAGAAGGAGTCTCCGCGCGCCGGCGAGGCGGACATCATCGTGGGCAAGCACCGTAACGGCCCGACCGCCACGATCACCGTCGCCTTCCAGGGCCACTACTCGCGCTTCGTGGACATGGCGCAGACCTGATCCTCTCTGTGCGGAATGTGCTCGACGCCGGTCGCGTGGACGGGTGGACTGAGCCCATGACGAGATCTCAGGAAGAGTTGCTTCCCGGAACCCAACGAGCCCTGCTGCACCGGATCGCCGTGGCTCAGGCCGAAGGACGGGCTCCGTCCCTCGTCGCCGCGGTCGTACGCGACGGGCGGGCCGTGTGGCACGGGGCGCGGACCTCGGTCGACGGGCACGCACCGGACGAGAACGTGCAGTACCGGATCGGCTCGATCACGAAGACCTTCACCGCAGTGCTCGTACTGCGGCTGCGCGACGAGGGAGTGCTCGACCTCGCGGACCCGCTGGAGAAGCACCTGCCGGGGACCGGGGCGGGGGAGGCCACGGTGGCCGAACTGCTCGCCCACACCGGTGGGCTGGCGGCCGAATCGCCCGGGCCGTGGTGGGAGCGGACCCCGGGTTCGCTGCGGCCCGAGCTCGCCGACGTCCTGGGCGACCAGACCGCCCCGCATCCCGTCGGCCGCCGTCACCACTACTCGAACCCCGGCTACTCACTCCTGGGCGCCCTGGTGGAAGGGCTCCGTGGCGCACCCTGGGAAGAGGTTTTGCGGCGTGAAGTGCTCGAACCTCTGGGCCTCGACCGTACGACTGTCCGCCCGCAGACCCCGGCTGCGGGCGGCTGGGCGGTGCATCCCTGGGCCGACGTGCTGCTCCCCGAGCCCGCCGAGGACTTCGGACGGATGGCCCCGGCCGGCCAGCTCTGGTCCACGAGCGGGGACCTCGCGCGATTCGCCGCCTTTCTGGCCCGGGGCGACGACCGCGTACTGAGCGCGGAAACCCTGTGCGAGATGTGGACGCCTGCGGCTCCGGCCGGGCCGGCGGATGTGGCGGAGGGTGCCACGTACGGGCTCGGGCTGCAGATCCAGCACCGGGACGGCCGGTTGCTCGTGGGCCACTCCGGCTCGGTGCCGGGCTTTCTGGCCACCCTCACCGTCGGTGTGGCGGACGACGTGGCCGCTGTGGTGCTCGCCAACTGCACGTCCGGGCTCCTGACGTCCCAGGTGGCCGCCGATCTCGTACGTATCGTCGCCGAGGCCGAGCCACGGATTCCCGAGCCTTGGCGTCCGCTGCGGGAGGTGGATCCCACCGTCCTGGAGTTGGCGGGCCAGTGGCACTGGGGGACCAGCCCCTTCGCCCTGCGGGTGGCGGCCGACGGGCTGGTCTCCCTGGAGCCGCTGTCCGGCGCGGGCAGGCGCTCCCGGTTCAGGCCGAACGGGGACGGCACCTGGACCGGCTTGGAGGGCTACTACGCCGGCGAGCTTCTGCGGGCCGTACGGCGGCCGGACGGGAGCGTGGACCACCTGGACCTCGGGTCGTTCGTGTTCACGCGTCAGCCGTACGACGAGCGGGCTGCCGTGCCCGGCGGCGTCGACGCGGAGGGGTGGCGGGGTATCGGCTGACCGCCGATCAGAAGGAAGCGCCCTGTTTCACGTGAAACAGGGCGCTTCCTTCTGCTGGTTTCAGAGTTGCAGTTTGAAGCCCACGTGGGAGGCGACGAAGCCGAGGCGCTCGTAGAAGCGGTGGGCGTCGGTACGTGCGTTGTCGGAGGTCAGCTGCACCAACTGGCAGTTCGCGCGGCGGGATTCCTCGATCGCCCACTCGATGAACAGGGTGCCCAGTCCGCTGCCGCGCTCGTCGGCATGCACCCGCACGCCTTCGATGATCGACCTGGTCGAACCGCGGCGGGAGAGGCCGGGGACGATCGTCAGCTGAAGGGTTCCGACGACGCGTCCCTCGCGGACGGCGACGACGAGACGCTGGTTCGGGTCGGCGCTCAGCCGTTCCAGGGCCGTCAGATAGGGGCTGAGATCGTCCGGCGTCTCGCGCTGCGCACCCAGGGGGTCGTCCGCCAGCATGGCCACGATCGCGGGGACGTCCTCGGCGACGGCGGCCCGTATTTCAAGATCTCCCATGCCCGCAACCCTATGCGCCGATGGGGGCGACGGGCGCCTTCAGGGACTCCACGACCTGGACCAGGGGTGCCAGTTCAGGGTTCCTCGCGGCTTCGTCGAGTGCCTCGCGCAGAGCCGCGTCATTGGTGGGACGGGCTTCGGCGAGCAGCTTCAGCCCGGTTTCGGTGACGTTGGTGTAGATGCCACGGCGGTCGGTGGGGCACAGGTAGCGCTCGAGGAGCCCGCGGTCCTCGAGCCGGGTCACGAGCCGCGTGGTCGCACTCTGACTGAGGACGACCGCGTCGGCCACCTGCTTCATCTGGAGATGCCCTCCGTCGCCGTCGTGCTGCCGGCTGAGCACATCGAGCAGGGAGTACTCGCGCACGCTCAGGTCGTGCCGGGTCTGGAGCGCGCGCTCGATGTGAGCCTCGATCCTCCCGTGCAGCAGGGAGAGGGCGCACCAGCCCTGGGCGAGAGCGGTGAGTGCGGGGTCCGTCGCAGTCATGGGGGTTCTCCTCCGTCCCGGAGCGGGGCTGTCCCCAGGATAGAGCAATCCCGCAATAGACGGCGTTTGCATGTAACCCGCGTCTGCAAGTATTGTGGGCGCACGTTAAGCGCATCTGCAATCGTCTGGGAAGGTGTTACCCCCTATGCCTCTCGCGCTTCTGGCTCTCGCGATCGGGGCCTTCGGAATCGGGACGACCGAGTTCGTGATCATGGGGCTGCTGCCCGAGGTCGCGGGCGACTTCGGTGTCTCCATCCCCACGGCCGGCTTCCTCGTGACCGGCTACGCGCTCGGTGTCATGTTCGGCGCCCCGCTGATGACCGTCCTCGGCACCAAGGTTTCCCGCAAGCGGATGCTGATGCTGCTGATGGGCCTGTTCATCGTCGGCAACCTGCTCTCCGCCGTCGCCCCGTCGTTCGCCGTGATGCTGATCGGCCGAGTGGTCGCCTCGCTCGCCCATGGTGCGTTCTTCGGTATCGGCTCGGTCGTTGCCGCGGACCTCGTCGCACCGGACAAGAAGGCCCGGGCCATCGCGATGATGTTCACCGGCCTCACCGTCGCCAACGTCGTGGGGGTACCGCTGGGCACTCTCGTCGGACAGAACGTCGGCTGGCGCGTCACCTTCGCCATTGTCGCCGTACTCGGCGTCGTGGGCCTGGCCGGCATCGCCAGGCTCGTGCCCGAGATGCCGCGGGCCGACGGCGTGCGCCTGCGGCACGAACTGGCCGCCTTCAAGAACGCCCAGGTGCTGCTCGCCATGGCGATGACCGTCCTCGGCTTCGGCGGTGTCTTCGCGGCCATCACCTACATCGCGCCGATGATGACCCACGTGGCCGGATTCGCCGACGAATCGGTCACCTGGCTGCTGGTCCTCTTCGGGCTCGGCATGGTCGGCGGCAACCTCGTCGGCGGCAAGTACGCCGACCGCGCGCTGATGCCGATGCTGTACGTCTCCCTGGGCGCCCTGGCGGTCGTCCTCGCGCTCTTCACGCTGACCGCCCACAACAAGGTCTTGGCGGCCGTCACGATCGCCCTGATCGGCGCCCTGGGCTTCGCCACCGTCCCGCCGCTGCAGAAGCGGGTCCTGGACCAGGCCCACGGCGCGCCGACGCTGGCGTCCGCGGTCAACATCGGCGCCTTCAACCTCGGCAACGCACTGTCCGCCTGGCTCGGCGGCCTCGTCATCGCCGCCGGACGGGGCTACACCGCCCCGAACTGGGTCGGTTCCGCCCTCGCCGCAGGTGCCCTGCTCCTCGCCGTCGTCTCGGCCGCGCTTGAGCGCCGCGACAACACCCGTGGCGATGCCGGTGCCCCCGGTGCCGTCGTCACCGGGGGAACGCCCGGCGAGCGGCAGACGGCCGTCCAGCGGTGAAGTCCGCCGGCCACCCCACCGAGCGGGGGCCGTCCCGGCGGACCGACGCCCGGCCGTCATCCGCGGCGGTGCTCGACCGCACCGATCGCGGCAGCACCGAAATCACCGGCAATGCCGGACTCCCGTCCACACCGCAAGGAGAAGTCCTCATGAGCACCACCATCGTCGCTCCCCTGACCATCCACGACGCCGAAGCCCTCGTCACCGCCGCCCGTCGTGCCGCCGAGGCCGCCGGGGCCACGGTCAGCGTCACCGTTCTGGACGCGGGCGGCCATCTGCTGGCCTTCCGGCGTGATGACCGGGCCGTACTGATCTCCGGGGAGACGAGCACGCGCAAGGCGTACACGGCGCTTCAGCTGAACGCCCCCACCGCCGACCTCGTCGACGCCGTGCAGCCCGGCGGCCCCTTCCACACCCTGCCCACCGCGCTCGACCGGCCACTGCTGTTCATCGCCGGTGGTGTGCCGGTGCGTCGCGACGGCCGTCTGATCGGCGCGGTCGGGGTCGGGGGCGGGGCGCCGGAGCAGGACCACGGCTTCGCGGCAGCCGCCGTGGAGTCGCTCGTCTGACCTGGCGTGGCCACGAAGAACGCCGGTTCCCGCCCCTCACGGGGAACCGGCATTCCTTCGCGTCTTCCGCCTTCGTATCTCCCGCCTTCGTATCTCCCGCCTTCGTGTCCTCCGGCTTCAGCCGGCCGCCACGGTCAGCGGCGCGAACCGGCGGCGCCAGTCGCCCGGCAACTCCGCGATCCCCTGGGCCATCACGGCGTTGAAGGCGACGGATTCCAGGCCCCGTGCCTTCACCCACGTCAGCAGTTCCTCGTGCCGTACGTCGATATCGGTGCGCAGCGGCCGGTCGGTGCGGGCGGCGAGGGAGGCCAGCAGTGCTTTCGCGGTCGCCGTGTCCCTGGCGATGAGCGGACCCACGACCTGGGTGTCCATGTTGGGCCAGGCGGCCGCGTAGCCGATGATGCGGCCCTCGTCCTCGGCAACCCGCAACTGGTCGGCGAAGGCGGGAAGACGGGTGATCACATGGGTGCGTTCGGTCCCGAAGACCTCCTCGTCGATCCGGAGGATCGCGATGAGGTCCTCGGCCGTGGCCGCACGGGTGACGACGTCCGAAGCCGGTCCGCCCGGCGTGAAGCGCCCCTGCACCATTTCCGCCCGGCCTGTGATCTTGAAGCCCAACTTCTCGTAGAGCGGGCGGCCGTTCGGTGTGGCGTGCAGGGTCAGCGGGGTGGTGCCCATCAGCGAGGCAACGTGCCGCATCAGCCGTCGACCGATGCCCTGCCGGGCGTGCCGCTCGGCGACCAGCACCATGCCGATGGCGCCGAGGGCAGGACGGCCGTGCGGGCCGTACTCGGTGACGACGCAGGCGCTGACGAGCCCCCCGTCGGGGTCGTCGATGCCGTACCCCGTTCCGGCCGAGAGGAGGAAGCCCCACTTGTGCTCCTCGCGCGGCCACCCCCGGTCCTCGGACAAGTCGGCGCAGGCGGTGAGATCACGGTGCGTCAGACGGCGAATGGGCAGCGCGGTGAGGGAAGGAGTCGGCACGCAGGTCAGGCTGTCCGACCAGTACCCTCGGCGTCCACCCGTTTCCCCTGGGACGGACGTGCTTTTGGCCATGTCGCGGCCCACCGCGCAATGCGTCGGCAGCGAGGGAGAGTGTTTCACGTGAAACAGCGGCGAATGGTGCCTCTGGAGAAGCATTCTCAGAGAGGTGACAGGACTCCCCACTAGCCTCGGGCCATGGCGAGACTTCACCTCTTCGACCTTGACGGCACGCTGCTGCACGGCACTTCCGCGCCTTTGGAGATTTCACGGCAACTCGGCGTGGAGGCCGCGACGGTGGTGCTTGAGCAGTCGATCTCAGCGGGGTTGATAGGGCCGCCGGAGTACGCGACACAGGTGTGTGACCTCTGGGCACCGCTCACGGAGGAACATGTGACGGCGGCGTTCGAAGAGGCGCCGTGGCTGGCACGCATCCGCGATGTCTGGGCGGAGATCAGACGCAGAGGAGAGTACTGCGCCGTCGTCTCGCTCTCGCCTTCCTTCTTCGTGGAAAGACTCACGGGCTGGGGCGCCCACGCGGCCTATGGATCCCGTTTCCCGGCGCTCCCTTTCGCCGAGCCCGTGGACCCGGCGGGAGTGTTGAGCGCGGCAGCGAAGGTGCTGATCGCCGACCGGCTGTGCACTGAGTTCGGAGTGACCCGGGAAGACTGCGTGGCGTACGGCGATTCGCTCTCCGACAAGGATCTGTTCGGGGCTGTTCCGGTCTCCGTGGCGGTCAACGCGGACCGCCATCTGTCGGGCCTCGCGACCCACTCCTACGTGGGGAAGGATCTATGGGGTGCCTATGAATTGGTGTGTGCTACGACGACTGGTTGAGGAAAACCCCAGGTCGAATGCCGAGCGCGTTCCGGGGGTGCGAGAGGGGTACCCAAGCGGTGGGCGGCGGCCGGTATGGTCGACTCCGGTTCGCTTCCGGGACGAAGTCGCGAGACGCGGTGCGCGCATTTCGCACGGCCGGGAACTAGGCAATGCAGCCTAACGGGACGGAGGTGTCGAAGACCCGCATTTCCGGTGATCCGACCGAGGTGCCCGTTCAGGGTGGGACGCTGCGGTGGGAGCGCCACATCACCCCGGCCAAGCGCCCTTTTGTATATACCTGCGAGGGCCGACTGCGGACGGACCGCGCCTGTGCCGGTCGTGGAACCGAACGGAAAACAAGCCGTCTGCGGAGGAAGCAGGCACCTTCCGATCCGGGAAGTGCGCAGACCTACCGAAAGATGTTCGAGGCGAGGCACACCATGGACGCTCCGACCAGCAGGTCGGCCGACAACGGCACGTCCGGCGGCGGGGACGGATGGTTCACACCGCACAAGCAGCCGGAGCCGGCTGGTGGGCAGGGGGCTTCCGAGGGCCGTCGTCTGGCCGCGCTGCGCCCGGTGGGCCGGAAGACGGTCGACGCCCACGAAGGCCCGCCCCATGGTGGCAGCACGGACGCCCGGCGCCGCACAGAGCCGGACCTGTCGGCCCGCGATGCGTCGGCAGTTCCTGCGAGCGCACCGCCCCAGTCGCCGACCTGGCCGGGATCCCTCGACGAGGTCCCGCCCTCCGTCGAGACACCCGCCTCCGGGCAGCCCCGGACACCGGCCTCATCCGAACGACCCGCCCCACCCGAACCACCGGCCCTGTCCGGAGGGCAGGCCCCTTCCGAGGCACCCGACGCCCTTCGGAGCCACCCGGAACCTCAGGTACCTGCTCAGCGGCAGGCATCTGCCGAGCTCGGCACAACCGCCCGGCAGGCACCAGCAGCGCCCAGCTCGTCCGTGCAGCGGTTCGCAGCCGCGCCCGTCGACTCCCACGTGCCCGTTCAGTGGTCCGCGCCCCTCAGGGACGCGTCTCCCGACGCCGTCCTCGTCCGGCGCACCATGGCCGAGGTGGCCCCGGTGGCCGACAAGGTCACGTCGTACTTCTACGCGCTGCTCTTCGTCCGCCACCCCGACCTGCGTTCGCTCTTCCCGCCCGCGATGGACGCCCAACGGGACCGGCTCCTCAAGGCACTGCTCACGGCCGCCGAACACATCGACAACCGCGCGGTCCTTGTCGCATACCTCCGAAACCTCGGCCGCGGTCACCGCAAGTACGGCACGCGCGCCGAGCACTATCCGGCCGTCGGGGAGTGCCTCATCGGCGCGCTGAGCAAGTACGCGGACACCATGTGGAGCGCCGAGACGGAAGCAGCCTGGGTCCGGACTTACACCACGATCTCCCAGGTCATGATCGACGCGGCGGCCGCGGACGAGCTGCGCGCACCGGCCTGGTGGTACGCGGAGGTCGTCACACACGACCGCAGAAGGCCGGACGTGGCGATCCTCACCGTCCGCCCCAACCAGCCCTACCCCTTCCTCGCCGGGCAGTACGCGAGCCTGGAGACGCCGTGGTGGCCGCGGATCTGGCGGCACTACTCCTTCGCCTCCACTCCGCGGTCCGACGGTCTGCTGGTGTTCCACGTGAAGGCCGTGCCCGCGGGCTGGGTCTCCAACGCCCTGGTGCACCGCGCCCGGCCGGGAGACGTCGTCCGGCTCGGGCCGCCGGCCGGTTCGATGACCGTCGACCACACCAGAGACAGCGGACTGCTCTGCCTGGGCGGCGGCACCGGCATAGCCCCCATCAAGGCGCTGGTCGAGGACGTCGCCGAGCACGGCACGCGACGCCCGGTCGAGGTGTTCTACGGCGCGCGCAGCGACCACGATCTGTACGACATCGACACGATGCTCCGGCTCCAGCGGTCCCACCCCTGGCTGGAGGTCCGTCCGGTGGTCGACCGGCACGGTCACCTCCAGCTGCCTTATGCGATACGCGCCTTCGGGCCCTGGGCCGAGTACGACGCGTATGTCTCCGGTCCGCCCGGCATGATCCGCAGTGGGGTGGACGCCCTGCGGGGTGCCGGAATCCCCTCAAAGCGCATACGTCACGACTCGGTCGAGGAACTCGTCGCCGCCTACAGCTGATCCGGCCCTCCTAGAACATTCCGGAGCGGGCCCGGAGGGGCTGGGCTCCGAAGGACCGGGCTCCGGACCTCAGCCGAGGTCGGGTGCGTGCATGGCGCGGACGCCCTCGATGTTGCCGTCGAGGTAGTGCCGCAGCGACAGCGGTACGAGGTGGACGGACGCGATCCCGACCCGGGTGAACGGCACGCGGACGATCTCGTACTCGCCGGCGGGTTCCTCGATCTCGGGGCCGTGCCGCAGGGCCGGGTCCATGGATTCCAGGCGGCAGACGAAGAAGTGCTGCACCTTCACCCCGGTCGCACCCCCGTCCTCACCGATGTGCTCGACGGTGTCGACGAAGCAGGGCACCACATCGGCGATCTTGGCGCCCAGTTCCTCGTACACCTCGCGGTGCAGGGCGTCCACGACGGTCGTGTCATCCGGTTCGACCCCACCACCGGGCGTGACCCAGTAGGGATCCACACCGGGCTTGGTGCGCTTGATCAGGATCAGATGGTCGCCGTCCAGCAGAACGGCTCGTGCGGTGCGCTTGACCACGGGTCGGACGGTCATGGGAGAAATGTGGCCCGGTTGGTTCCACGTGAAACATCGCGAATTGTCACCGGGCGGGCTCATCGCGTGACAATGCTCCAAAATACGTGTCAGTACCAAGCGCCGGCCGACGCCAACAGCCACTCGTGCGCTCGCGCGACATGCGGCATCGCCAGCGTCCCGGTGCGCACCACCAGGACGTAGGTCCGTAGCGGCGGCACGGCCGGCTCGTGCAGTGCGACAACGTCACCGCGCTCGAGAGCGGCAGCGCACAGATAGCGCGGCAGGACCGCCAGACCGGCGCCCGCGACGGCACAGGCGAGGACCGCGCGCAGGTCGGGAACGATGACGGTGCCCGAGGCGGCGGGGCGGGAGTCGAAGACGGAGGCCCAGTAGCGGGAGACCAGGGGCAGCGACTCGTGGACCTCGACGACCGGGAGGTTCTCCAGCGCGGACGCGCCCCTGCGGCACGGTTTCCCGGAGTCGATCCGCTCGTCCCAATGAGGGGCGGCTACCAGGACGTGTTCCTCGTCGCACAGCGGAGTGGCGGTGAGCAGTGCCCCGCGCGGCCGAGCCGTGCTGATGGCCAGGTCGTGGTGGCCGGCGGCCAGGCCCTCCAGGACCTCCTCGGCGGTTCCGAAGGAGGCACGCAGGGTGAATCCCTGTCCGCCGCCGTCGGACAGCCGAGTGAGCGCGGGAAGGGCCCGCTCGGCGGTGAATTCGGGGGGACCGGCGACGTGCAGCGTCCGCACGGCGGACTCGTCGTCGAGGCCGGTCTCGGCGATCTCCACCAGGGCGTCGAGATGGGGTGCGGCCTTGTGCGCGAGTTCGTCGCCGATGCTCGTCGGTGTCACGCCACGGGCCTGCCGAAGGAACAGTGGTCGGCCCAGCTGCCGCTCCAGCGTGCGGATCTGCGAGGTGACGGCCGGCTGGGACAGTCCCAGCAGGGCGGCGGCGCGAGTGAAGGAGCCGGCCCGGTGCACGGTCACGAAGGTGCGCAGCAAGGCCAGATCCATGGAGCGTCCTCCCGTTTCCCTGCCTTTCTTCCAGCTCCGAGGCAGGGCCCAACTATAAATAAGTCGATAGGTCTCTGTCGCTACTGTGATTGGACACTGACACAGAGTCAACTAGCCTTGTGCGCGCGGTTCTTCGTGTGCAGAACCGAGGACGGTCCGAGCCACGAGGGGGGAGGCTCGGACCGTCCGTTGTAGGTGACGGGACCCCTGCCGGGGTTCCCTGAGGCGGTCACCGCGCCGACTCCTTCAGCGCGTGCAGCACATCCGCCACCAGATCCTCGGGATCCTCGGCACCGACGGACAGCCGGATGAAGCCCTCCGGCACCGCGTCCCCGCCCCAGCGCCCGCGCCGCTCCGCGGTGGAGCGCACTCCGCCGAAACTCGTCGCGTCCTCCACGAGCCGCAGTTTCTCGAGGAAACGCTCGGCACGCGCACGCGTGGACAGCGTGAAGGAGAGCACGCAGCCGTAGCGACGCATCTGCCGTGAGGCCACCTTGTGCGAGGGATCGTCCGGCAGCCCCGGGTACCGCAGCCCGGTCACCTCGGGCCTCCCCCGCAGTGCCTCGGCGAGCGCCATGGCGGTGGCGTTCTGGCGGTCGACACGCATCTGGAGCGTGGCGATCGACCGGTGCGCGAGCCAGGCCTCCATGGGGCCGGGAATCGCCCCGACGATCTTGCGCCAGCGCCGTACGGCTGTCATCGGTTCGCCGGCCCGCCCGGTGACGTAGCCGAGGAGGACGTCACCGTGGCCCGTGAGCTGCTTGGTACCGCTGGCCACCGAGAAGTCGGCGCCGAGGTCCAGCGGACGCTGTCCGAGCGGGGTGGCG
The DNA here is from genome assembly GCF_042737375.1 of Streptomyces sp. NPDC060000. Lineage (NCBI taxonomy): Bacteria > Bacillati > Actinomycetota > Actinomycetes > Kitasatosporales > Streptomycetaceae > Streptomyces > Streptomyces sp. NPDC060000. The sequence continues at coordinate 105,435 of NZ_JBHWUU010000003.1, read as the reverse complement.
AGCGTGTTGTCCACGGCCACCAGGGCGCCACGCGTGTGTGCCGCCTCGACGAGCCGCCTGATGTCGCACACATCGAGCCCGGGATTCGAGGGCGACTCGATCCACAGCAGCTTCGCGCCGTCCAGGACGTCCAGTTGGGCGTCGCCGCCGGTCGGCGCGGTGCGTACCTCGATGCCGTACGCCTCCAACTGCGCACGCACCAGGGGCAGTGCCTGGTAGCCGTCGTCGGGCAGCACGACGGTGTCCCCGGCCCGCAGCTGCGAGAACAGCACTGACGAGATCGCGGCCATGCCGGAGGCGAAGACAAGCGTCTCGACGCCTTCCCGGCCCGGCGCCTCGAGCTCGCCGATGGCCCGCTCGAGGTGGGTCCAGGTCGGGTTCTCGTCGCGGCCGTAGGTGTACGGGCCGGTCGGCTCGCCCGGCAGGTGGAAGTGCGCAGCGAACACCGGCCCGGGGAGGGTCGGCTCGTGCTTCACCGGCTCGGGCAACCCCGCCCGCACCGCGCGCGTGCCCTCGCCGGGGCCTCCGGGAAGCTCTCCCTCGGTGAATTCGTTCATGTCGCTCGTCCTTCCACGTCGTCACGTACGGCGGCGAGCAGACCGGCGCTCGCCTCCTCCACCATCTCAAGGCACTCCTCGAAGCCGATCCGGCCCCCGTAGTAGGGGTCGGGTACGTCCAGGTCGCCGCAGTCCGGACTGGAAGGGACCGGCGGCGCACTCGTCGAGGAGCGGTGGGAGGGCGAGGAGCGGGCGTACGAACGCAGCAGCCGTACCTTCGCCGCGTCCTCCTCGGTGGGTGCGAGGAGGCGCAGGGCCTCGAGATGGCCGGAGTCGAGGGCTATGACGAGGTCGAGGCGGGCGAACCAGGACGGCTCGAAGCGCCGGGCCGTGTGGTCGAGGGTGTATCCGTGCTCCTCCAGGACGGAGAGTGCGCGCGGATCGGCGTTCTCGCCCTCGTGCCAGTCGCCCGTGCCGGCGCTGTCGACCTTGATCAGCCCGTCGAGGCCGGCGTCGTCCACGCGCGCACGGAAGACCGACTCGGCCATCGGCGAGCGGCAGATGTTGCCCGTGCAGACGAAGCAGACGCGGTAGGTCATCGAGGGCTCAGTCGCCGTCGGGCATGACGACGTTGAGTGCCCAGGAGACGACGGAGATGATCAGACCGCCCAGCACCGCGGTCCAGAAGCCCTCCACGTGGAAGCTCAGGTCGAGTTTGTCGGCCAGCCACGAGGTCAGCAGCAGCATCAGGGCGTTGACCACCAGGGTGATCAGTCCCAGCGTGAGGATGAACAGGGGAAAGGTCAGCACCTTCACGATCGGCTTGACCATGAAGTTCACCACGCCGAAAAGCAGTGCGACGACTATGAGGGTGCCGACCTTCTTGCCCGTGCTGTCACCGGTCAGGGTGATCTTGTCGAGCAGCCAGACGGCGACCGCCAGGGCGCCTGCGTTGGCGATCGTCTTGACTACGAAATTCTTCATGTGTCTGATCGTGGCAGAGAGATCGCGAACGAGCACCGGACGAGGGCGGACAAGGTCGATGAAGGCATTCCGATTGGATGAACTGGAGGCGGAGCGAGCCGCCAACGACGGTGCCTACCTGCAGTTCCTGCGTGAGCGGAACATGTCGGTCGGGCTGTACGCGCTGGACGCGGGCGCCCATGATCCACAGAACCCGCACAACCAGGACGAGGTGTACTTCGTCGTGAGCGGGCGCGCCTCGATCACCGTCGGCCTGGAGACCACGCAGGTGGCGCGCGGCAGCGTGGTCTACGTCCCGGCCGGGGTCGCTCACAAGTTCCATCACATCAGCGAGGACCTGCGGGTGCTGGTCGTGTTCTCGCCGCCCGAGGGCTGAACCGCTCCGTGCGGCGCGTCTCCGTGCGTAGCTTCTCCGACTGCCGGTTGACCAGGAGTCTCGGGGTTCCCTAGGGGATCGGTCAGGGGAGGACAAGGGATCAGAGGCCCCCGTTGGCACCCCCTTCGGCCCTAGCATCGACGGCAGGACATCGAAACGCTCCGGCCCGACAACGGCGCCGGACATCGACCGAAGAGGATGAGGACAAGGGCGATGCAAGAGATCTTCGCGGGACTGCCGTGGTGGGTGAAGTGGGTCGCGGTGCCGGTCATCGCGCTGGTCGTGTTCGGCGGCCTGATAGCCAGCGTCGTCGGGTTCGTGATCGGGCTGCTCTTCAAGTTGCTGGTCTTCGTGGCGCTTGTCGGCGGACTGGTCTACGTCGTAAGGAAGTTCACGTCGAGTTCCTCGTCGCGCAGCGACTGGTGAGCGGTGCGGGCGGCCGGTGATCGGTAACAGCAGTCGCCGGTTCCCTCGGCCGGGGGAAGTTTCCCTGACAGTCCGTCTGCAAGCGGTGGCAGGCGGTTAAAGTCCGGAACTCGTCGCGGGGACGACCCCCGCGAGTGGCGTACTCCCCCCTCCCGTGTTCCCCGCACGGACCGCCCCCCTCGCGCTTCGGAGTGACCCTTGGTCATGGTTGACACCGCATCCGCAGAACCGTACGCACCCCCCACCCGGCCGCCTACCTCCACACCTCCGCTGCAACGCCCGCCGAACACGACCACCCCCGAGCATCCGCACCCCGCGGCCACTCTGATCGGCTCGGTCCAGCGCGCCATGCGCCTGCTGGAATCCGTCGCGGAGCACGAGTACGGGGCTCCGGCCAAACAACTCGCCCGCGAGACCGGTCTCGCGCTGCCCACGGCCTACCACCTGCTGCGCACCCTCGTACACGAGGGCTATCTGCGACGGGACAAAGGGCTGTTCTTCCTCGGTGAGGCGGCGGAGCGGCTCGGCACGAGTGGAGCGGCGCAGAAACGTCGCAGCACGGTTGCCGACACCCTCGCCCAATGGCGCGATTCCATCGGTGTCCCCGTGTACTACGCCAGATACCGCGACGGCGAGATCGAGATCATGTGCGTCTCCGACACTCCCGGTAATCCGGCGGTCGAGGAGTGGGCCGACTTCCGGGAGACCGGACACGCGCACGCCATCGGCCAGTGCCTGCTCTCCCAGCTGGACGAGGACGCCCGTCGCGACCACCTGGACCGCTACCCGGTGCAGTCGATCACTCCGTACACCGTGCGTGACAACCACCTTCTGCTGCGGCGCCTGGAGCGGATGCCGCGTATGGAACCGGTGGTCGAGCGCCAGGAGTATGCGGTGGGCACGGTGTGCGCGGCCATCCCGATCACCGTGGGGACCACAGCGGCCACGATGGCGATCTCCCTCCCCGCCCATCACGCCCATCGGCTGCTGCCCGCGGCCCGGCAACTGCAGAGCGAGGTCGGACGGCTCCTGGGATCGTTGGCGATCTCTATCAGTATCTGAAAACTCACTCCTTGTGATCTGTTGTGTACGTTCAGCAAGATGCGTGCAGTGTCAGACGGTCCATTCCCGGCCAGTCGGCGGCAAATGACGAGGTAAGGCGATGCGCGAGTCCGTACAGGCAGTACAGGCAGAGGTCATGATGAGCTTCCTCGTGTCCGAGGAGCTCTCGTTCCGCATCCCGGTGGAGCTGGGTTACGAGTCGTGCGATCCGTACGCCGTGCGACTCACCTTCCATCTGCCCGGTGATGCCCCGGTGACCTGGACCTTCGGGCGCGAGCTGCTCATCGACGGGGTGGGCAGGCCGTGCGGCGAAGGGGACGTCCGCGTCTCGCCGGTGGATCCCGACGTGCTGGGGGAGGTCCTGATCCGGCTTCAGGTCGGCGGTGACCAGGCGCTGTTCCGCTCCTCGGCGGCTCCGCTGGTGGCCTTCCTCGATCGCACCGACAAGCTGGTTCCGCTGGGCCAGGAGGGTGCTCTCGCCGACTTCGACGCGTACTTGGACGAGGCGCTGGACCGGATCCTGGCCGAGGAGCAGAGCGCCGGCTGACGTGACTGCGGTGAGTGGAGGCGATCGGTGGCGGAACGCTTCGCCACGGTGGGCATTGTGCAGGAACGCTTCTTCCCTACCGGGAGAAGTGAGGGACACGCCCGAGTCGGCCGGTGTTCTCGGCACTCGGGCGCCCCCTCGCCTCCGCGCTTGCGCCAGCTCAGCGCTTGCGCCGCTTCCCACGGCCGCCCCGTGCCTGGGCGGTGCCCGAGGCCGTCGTTCCCACCGAAGCAGCGGGAATCACTTCCGGGGCCGTCGCGGGTGCCTTACCGGAGCTCGGCCGGTCGGCGGACACCACCAGGGCCGCCAGAACCGTGGTGACGGGTACGGAGGCGACCAGGCCGATCGAGCCCACCAGCGTGCGCACGATCTCCTCGGCGACCAGCTCGCTGTTGGCGACGGCACCCACGCTGCTCTGCGCGATCGAGAAGAGCAGTAGCAGCGGCAGTGCGGCACCGGCGTAGGCGAGGACGAGTGTGTTGACCACGGAGGCGATGTGGTCGCGCCCGATGCGGATGCCGGCCCGGTACAGGCCGCGCCAACCCATCGCGGGGTTGGCCTCGTGCAGTTCCCAGACCGCCGAGGTCTGCGTGACCGTCACGTCGTCGAGGACGCCGAGCGAGCCGATGATGATCCCGGCGAGCAGCAGACCGCTCATGTCGATCGACGGGTACAGGCCATGGATCAGGCCGGTGTTGTCGTCCGTGTTGCCGGTCAGCGCGGCCCAGTCGATGAACAGCGAGCCGAGGATGCCGATCAGCAGCAGCGAGATCAGGGTGCCGAGCACCGCGACGGAGGTGCGGGCCGAGAGGCCGTGACAGAGATAGAGGGCGATCAGCATGATGGCGCTCGACCCCACCACTGCCACGACCAGAGGGTTCGACCCCTGGAGGATCGCGGGCAGGACGAAGAAGTTCAGCACCATGAAGCTGATGGCCAGCGCGACCAGCGCCATGACGCCCCGAAGCCGCCCGACGACCACGACGGCGACCGCGAAGATGAGGGCCAGGACCGTCATGGGGATCCGACGGTTCACGTCGGTGACCGAGTACTGGAGGTCCTTCGGCGCGGAGGGCTCGTAGGCGACCACGACCTTCTCGTCCTGCTCCAACTGCCGTGACTGGTCCGGCTGGACGATCTCGGTGAACGTACGGCCCTTGTCGCTGCCGGTGTCCACGCGGATCGTGGCCCGCTTGCAGGTGCCGCTCGCCTGCTGCTGTGCGGAGGACCCCTCGGCCGTGGAGGTGTCGCCGGTGGGAGCGTCGCCCGAGGCGTTCACCGACGCACAGTTCACGCTCACGACCTTGGTGACCGTGGCCTGCTGGGTCTGCCGGTCGAACCCGACTCCGGTGCGCTCGTGCGCCGGCGCTCCACCGGGCCACAGCACCACGAGGCCCACCAGCACCGCGGCACCGAACGGGATGAGGATGGCCGCGATGACCTTGCGCAGGTGCCGGGAGACGGGGGCGGCCGGGCCGTGACTGTGGCTGTGACCGTGTGAAGGTCCGTGCCCGCTACCTGAACCTGCGCCGTGCATGTCCCCCGGGCCATCGCCGTGACCGCCGTGACCGCCGCCGCTGTGACCGTCGCCGTGATCCTCGCCGTGACCGCCGGCGTGCCCCTTCCCGCGCCTCTCACCGGGGCCGCCACCATGACCACCGTCGAGGTTCTGCCCATGACCGACTTTGCGGTCAAAGCCATATCCGTCGCCAGGGCCAGAATTGGGGTCAGGGTTGGGGCCAGGACGGGCGCCGACACCAGGAGCAAGGCCAGGCTCAGCTCCATGACGGGGGCCAGAGCCGCCGTAGCCCCGCCCGCGCGCGGGCCCGGTTCCGTACACCTGCCCGGTCCCGTATCCCTGGTCATTTCCGGATCCTTGCCCGGTCCCGTATCCCGGATCGTTCGCAGGCCCTTGCCCGCGTCCGTAACCTCCGCTGTTCCCTGGCGCTGGCGCTGGCGCTGGCCCGGTCCCCGGCCCTGACGCCGACATCGGCCCCGCCCCGTCACCGGAGCGGGCACGCTGCCCGCTGGGAGTTCCGGCGCGCCTCAGGCCGCCGAGACCACCGGCGTATCCAGGTCCGTGGCCGGGGCCCCGCTGGTGGTCGTGACCGTTGCCGAAGTCGCGGTCGCCTCCGGGGCCGTTGCCGGGTCCGTCGCCATTGCCATTGCCGTCGCCACTGCCGTTGTTGGCGCCAAGGCGACGGGGCGGCTCGGGAGGTGGGTACGGGGGCTGGTGTGTGGTGGTCACCGACCGATCATCGCAAGAACGACACGAGCCCTCTGTTCACCGCGCCAGAATTGGCGCTAGCGTGGAGGCAACCTTTGCACACGCGGGAGCTCGGAGCACCGGGCTGAGAGGGCGCTGACCTTCGTCTTCGCGATGTTTCACGTGGAACGTCTCTCCTATGGAGTGATGTTTCACATGAAACATCGGCAGACGGTAGCCGCTGCGTCGACCGCCGAACCTGTTACCGGGTAATGCCGGCGTAGGGAGTAGGTCTCATGACCAACAAGGACGCACGCACGCCTGCCTTCACGCAGAACGCGACCAGCGAAAGCGCGGTCGACGTGAACGAATCGGGGGCCAGGAAGTCCGTCGGCTGGCACAAGGGGTACGTCGAGGGCGCTCGTCCCGACGTGCGGGTGCCGGTCCGTCAGGTGCATCTCACCAACGGGCAGTCGGTCACCCTGTACGACACCTCCGGCCCGTATACCGATCCACTCGCCAGCACCGACGTCCGCAGGGGCCTGTCGCCGCTGCGTGAGAACTGGATCATCGCCCGCGGAGACACGGAGGAGTACGCGGGCCGTCCCGTCCGTCCCGAGGACGACGGCGTCAAGCACACCTCACCGCGCGGTGGTCTGCGCAACCTCGACGCGGTCTTTCCGGGTCGGCCGCGTCTGCCGCGCCGCAGTCGGGACGGCGGGGCGGTGACCCAACTCGCGTATGCGCGCCGGGGGGAGATCACACCCGAGATGGAATTCGTGGCCCTCCGGGAGAATGTTTCTCCTGAGGTGGTTCGCGAGGAGATCGCGGCAGGCCGCGCCGTGTTGCCGGCCAACGTCAACCACCCGGAGATCGAGCCGATGATCATCGGCAAGCGGTTCCTGGTGAAGGTCAACGCCAACATCGGCAACTCGGCGGTGACGTCCTCCATCGAGGAGGAGGTCGAGAAGATGACCTGGGCCACCCGATGGGGCGCCGACACGGTCATGGACCTGTCGACCGGCCGCAACATCCACACCACCCGTGAATGGGTGCTGCGCAACTCCCCCGTTCCCATCGGCACGGTACCGCTTTACCAGGCGCTGGAGAAGGTCGACGGCCGCGCCGAGGAACTGACCTGGGAAATCTACAAGGACACCGTCATCGAGCAGGCCGAGCAGGGCGTGGACTACATGACGGTGCACGCCGGTGTCCGCCTCGCGTACGTCCCGCTCACCGCGAACCGTAAGACCGGCATCGTGTCGCGCGGTGGTTCGATCATGGCGGCCTGGTGCCTCGCGCACCACAAGGAGTCGTTCCTCTACGAGAACTTCGAGGAGCTCTGCGAGATCCTCGCCGCCTACGACGTGACGTACTCGCTGGGCGACGGCTTGCGGCCGGGGTCCATCTCGGACGCCAACGACGCAGCGCAGTTCGCGGAGTTGAGGACACTCGGGGAACTCAACCGGATCGCGAAGCGTTTCCATGTTCAGACGATGATCGAAGGCCCGGGACATGTCCCGATGCACAAGATCAAGGAGAACATCGACCTTCAGCAGGAGATCTGTGATGAAGCTCCGTTCTATACGCTCGGCCCGCTGACGACGGACGTCGCGCCGGCGTACGACCACATCACCTCCGGTATCGGTGCCGCGATGATCGCCTGGTGGGGCACGGCCATGCTCTGCTACGTCACGCCCAAGGAGCATCTGGGCCTGCCCAACCGGGATGACGTCAAGACCGGCGTCATCACCTACAAGATCGCCGCCCACGCAGCCGACCTCGCCAAGGGGCATCCCGGTGCGCAGGATTGGGACGACGCGCTGTCCGACGCCCGTTTCGAGTTCCGCTGGGAGGACCAGTTCAACCTCGCTCTCGATCCGGACACGGCACGGGAGTTCCACGACGAGACCCTCCCGGCGGAGCCGGCGAAGACGGCACACTTCTGCTCGATGTGCGGGCCGAAGTTCTGCTCGATGAAGATCAGCCAGAGCATCAACGAGCGGTTCGGCAGCGGGGCGGCCGCCGGGGCCTCGGCGGAGGAGATCGCCGAGGGCATGTTGGAGAAGTCGAAGGAGTTCGCGGCGAGCGGAAACCGGGTGTACCTGCCGCTGGCCGACTGACGAGTCCGGATCGGCGCTGTTCCCATCGGTGCTGTTCCCATCGGTGCTGTCCCACCAGGTTCGACACCTGGGGACAGCGCCCTGGGCGGCCCGTCAGCGAGGGTAAGACACAGCGGTATCGCGATCAGGCGGAGTGTCGTGCTCGTTCGGTTGCCCTCGGGCGTCGGCTCGGCAGACTTGCCTCCATGACAGCGCGATCCATGAGCAAGGGTGCCAATCTGCCGGTCGACGTGCCGGGCGTACTGGTCGAACTCAGCTGGGCCGAGGAGGTCGACGGACCGGACATCGATGCCTCGGCGCTGCTGCTGGCCCAGGACGGACGGGTTCGTGACGACGGGGACTTCGTCTTCTACAACCAGCCGCTGCACGCGTCCGGCGCCGTGCGACACCTCGGCAAGCGGAGCGATGCCGGCGTCGCGACCGACACGGTCCAGGTGGACCTCCGCTCGCTGGAAGGCGCGATCACGCGTGTGGTGGTGTGCGCGTCGGCCGACGGCGGCACCTTCGGTCAGGTGAGGGGTCTGACGCTGAGACTGCTCGGCACGGGCGGACGCTCCGAAGTGGCGCGCTTCGAGATGCGGGCCGATACGGAGACGGCGTTCATCGCCGGTGAGCTGTACCTGCGCGAGGGGCGCTGGAAGTTCCGGGCCGTCGGGCAGGGATACGCCTCAGGGCTGGCCGGGGTCGCCACGGATTTCGGGATCACGGTCGACGAAGGGCCGGAGGAGGCGACCGTGCCACGGAACCAACCGCCTCTCACCCCGCCGCCGGGCACCCCACCGTACACATCCACGCGCGCCCCATCGGCGCCACCGCCACCCACCCGGCCCACCATCGCCCCACCCCCGATCACTCCACCGCCCGTCACCCCACCTGCGATCAGCCGACCGTCCGGTCCCCGTCCGTCCAAGGGGGAGGAGCAGCTGCCTGTCGACATGCGCAAGCGGCTGTCTCTGCGCAAGGAGCAGGTGGCCGTCAGCCTGAGCAAGCGCGGAGCGGTGGGGATCAGCGCGCGCGTGGTGCTCGTCCTCGACGCCTCCGGGTCCATGTCGTTCCTGTACTCGCGCGGAGTGGTGGCGGACGTCGTGGAGCGTATGGCGGCGGTGGCGGCCCAACTCGACGACGACGGAGAGATGCAGGCCTGGACGTTCGCCAGCGAGGCCGCGCGCCTCCCCGACCTGCGGCTGGGCGAGCTCCCCGATTGGCTGCGGCTGCATGTGCGGGTGGGCGAGATCAGTCTGTTCCGGCGCAGCAGGAAGCCCCGCAAGGGGATGGAACCCGGGCAGGTCGACATGCGCACGGTCGGCATCCAGAACGAGGAGCAGAAGGCGATTGCCCAGGTCAGAACATATGTGAGGGAGAATCCGACGGCCGCTCCCACGCTGGTGCTGTTCTTCTCCGACGGAGGGGTCCACCGCGACGCGGCGATCGAGCGGGAGCTGCGGGCGGCGGTCGAGGAGCCGATCTTCTGGCAGTTCGTGGGGCTCGGCCGGTCCGACTACGGAGTCCTGGAACGGTTCGACACGCTTCCTGGGCGCCGCGTCGACAACGTGGGGTTCTTCTCCGTGGACGACATCACCACCGTCCCGGACCAGGAGCTCTACGACCGGCTGCTGTCGGAGTTCCCCAGTTGGATCACTGCAGCGGGCCGGGCAGGAATCCTCTGACCGGCGTACAACCACAGCCGCACGGCGGCCCACCACGACCCATCCCGTGACTCCGAGCAGCACAGCGCAGCACTGGCACCCAGGCCACCCGGCGTGGGCGTACGCCGTACAGCGAGGCCGTACGGCGTACGGCTTGCGCTGTCCCGGCGGGGTCGACGGGGGCGCAAGCCGAGTGCCTATTCCGGCTGGTGCTCCGGGCCGCCGAAGTCCGGGCTGGTGTAGTCCGGACTGCTGAAGCTCGGGCGCGGGCCTGTCGAGCGGCCGTCGTCCGGGCTGCTGAAGCCCGGACGGTCATAGCCGATCTTCGGGAGGCGGCCGGTGGGAGCCGGTGGGGTGGGGTCGGTGTGCAGGGCGGTCGCCGTGCCGGGATCGGCGAGGGCCTCCCGGAGGAACGGCAGGATGCCGCGTTCCAGCAGGGCTTCTCGCCAGGCTTCCCTGGCCTGGTCGACCTCCTCGCTCAGTTCGCTGTACGGTCCGGCCTCCAGGGAGGGCCGGTTGCGCAGGGCGGTGAGCAGCAGCGCGACGGTGGCGACAAGGATCGCGGCCACGGCCACGGCCCCGAACGTCCAGCCGGCGGCGAGCATGGTCCGGGCGAACGCCTGCTCGGGGTCGAGCACCCTGAGTATGTAGCCGACGAGCAGGAAGATCATCGCGGCGGTCCCGGCGAGAACGGGGGTGAGGACGGCGGCGACGGCGCCCGCCCCGGCGGCTTCGGCGGCCTGGGCCGCCTCCCCCACGGTGGTGGCGAGCCCCAGCGCGGCCGCGCCGGGCTCCGCGGAGCCCGTCTCGGACGTGGACGAAGGCGTGGACGGCGCGGGGTGGCGCAGTTCCTCGCGGACCTTGACGTAGTGCTGGTACTCGGCCGCCGCGGCCACCGTGATGAGCGCGGAGGCGTTGAGCGCCATGGTGCGCAGTTGTTCGGGGTTGAGCCGCTGTCCGACAGCAGCCAGTTCCGGGTGGTGTGGGGCGGAGCGCAGCGCCTCGTCGAGGATCCGCTCGTACTCCTGGCGGTCCTCGCTGTTCAGGTGCTGCGGAACGCTGTTCATCTGCATCCCCCGATGCTCCGTAGGGCTTGGGGCTCGCATGCCAACGAGCCGTCGGGCAGAAACGGAGGGGAGCCTGCTACGGATAACCCGATGGTAGAGCGGCGACGGCATGGGGTGACAGGGGGTTTGCCGAAATTGGCCCCTGGCCTGCGGTGTCGCCGACCGGTCCGAAGTGGGGAACTTCTGCCCCGGGAACGCTCAGACTTCCAGGGGCAGTTGCTGGACCAGCAGCTTTCCGGCCATCGTCACGCCGCCGTCCATCGCGATGGCCAGCCCGTCCGCGTAGAGGTGCGGTCCCTCGACGTGCGGACCGCCACTGTCTTCGCCCTCTTCGGAGCCGACTTCGCCCAGCAGGTAGGGAATCGGGCTGTGGCCGTGAACGATACGGGTGCCGCCGTACGTATCGAGCAGGGAGCGCACGGCGTCGGCGCCGCCCTCGTCGCGGAAGGAGAAGCGCTTGGTGAACTTGCGGAACAGGTCCCACACCTCGTCCGCGTCGTTGCGCGTGATCGTCTCGCGGACGGTGTCGTTGACCGCCTCGATCGAGTCGCCGTAGTCGAGGTAGGCGGTGGTGTCGGAGTGGACGAGCAGATGGCCGTCGACCTCCTCGACGGCGTCGAGGCGGGCCATCCACTGCAGGTGGTGGTCCTGGAGACGGTCCATGTCGTACTTCTGGCCGCCGTTCAGCAGCCAGGCCGCCTGGAAGGTGGCGGTGCCCGCGCCGGAGTTGACGGGCGTGTCACCGAAGCGCTTGGCGCCGAGCAGCAGCAGTTCGTGGTTGCCCATGAGGGCCTTGCAGTATCCGCCGGCCGCGGCGGCTTCGGCGGACAGCCGCATGACGAGGTCGATGACCCCGATGCCGTCCGGGCCACGGTCGGTGAAGTCGCCGAGGAACCACAGCCGGGCCGTGCCCGCGCACCAGTTGGCGGCGGAGTCGACCAGGCCCTTCTCCTGGAGTGCGGCCACCAGTTCGTCGAGGTAGCCGTGTACGTCACCGACGACGAACAGGGGTCCCGGGCCGGCCGCGGGCAGCGGGGCCTGGGCGGTCGCCGGGTCCACGGCCACCTGAAGGGTGTCGCCGCGCCGGTTGATGACGGGCAGGTCGCGCTGGGTGGGCGTGTAGCCGTCCGGATGCTCCAGCGGCTCCTCCACGAGGGGCGGCACGGCATTGCCGGGGTCTGTGCCGTGGTCGTACGGACCGGTCTCGTTGACGTACGCGGGCACCCGGAAGTCGCGCAACGTCGCCGTACGCTCCACTTCGGGTCCCTGACCGGCCCCCTGAGTCATCAGACCCCTCCACCATCGCGCCGCATCTGCACCCTTCGGGCTGCCTGGTCGCAGCGGCCCGCGGTGCCGTGCGCCCATCATAGGAATGCGGATCGTGCCGTGTGACGACCCAGGGGTGGTGAATCGGAGCAAGGCTCCAGTTCATCGCGGCTTTCGCCCCGATTGGGCCGGGCTTCGGCAGTCCGCTCTCACCCCGCGCACGCCCTGGCGACACCCGCACACTGCCCCCGTCGTCTGCTCGGCCGGATGGGCCGGGCCACGACATCGACCGCGGAAAGGGTGATTTCGGTGGGCCGCGGGAGGATGACGAGACGGCTGGAGCGCGTGGGGCCAGCGGGGCGACCGGGTCCGCTGGGGTGATTGGTCTCAAGGTGATGGCAGATGCCTCCCAGCGCCGCCGGAAACCGCCCGTACGTGACTCCCGCCGACTCGCGTTGACGCCCACGCCCCTTCAGGCCGCCCCAGCCGCCACGAGGGGATCGCATCCTCCCCCTCCGCAACTACGACAGGGCAAGCCGCCCAAGCCGTGGCCACAAGCCGCGCGAGCCACAAGGCGCAAAGCCGCGCGAGCCACAAGCCGCGAGCCGCCGCTCCCGACGATCCGCGCCATGGCATGGGCGGGGGTCGTGGCGAGCGGCGGCTCGGGTTACTTCTCCTCCGGCGCCCGTGGCGGGCTGACCGTGGTCCGAGGGGGGCGTCGTTGGGAAGAGGTTCGTACGAAAAGCTCGGTCGGTATGACCTGCTCGACCGGACGGTCCGTTTCTTCGCCCTCGATCGCGTCGATGAGGAGTTGGATCACCGCCGTGCCGATGCGGCGCGGCTTCAGCGAGAGGGTCGTGACGGGCGGCTCGGTGTTGGCGTACACCGCGGACTCGCTGCAGCACACGACCAGGAGGTCCTCGGGGACGCGCAGCCCGTAGCGGCGGGCCGCGGCGAGCAGGTCGGTGCCGTTGGGGTCGAACAGTCCGTAGACGGCGTCCGGGCGGTCGGGGCGGGCCAGCAGCCGGTCGGCGGCCACGGCGCCCGCACACGGGTCGTGCGCGGGGTAGGCCTCGTAGACCGGGTCCTGGCCGACCCGCTCGCACCACCGCAGGTACGCGCTGGTCGACAGGTGTGTGTAGGTGTCGGTGGTGGTGCCTGTGAGCAGGCCGATACGGCGGGCGCCGGCGTCGGCCAGGTGGTCGAGGATGTCGAGGACGGCGGCCTCATGGTCGTTGTCCACCCACGCGGTGACCGGGAGCGAGCCGGCCGGGCGGCCGTCGGAGACGACCGGTAAACCCTGCCGGACGAGCTCGCTGACCACCGGATCCTGGTCGGAGGGGTCGATGACGACCGTGCCGTCCAGGGCGACGTTGGACCACACGTCGTGGCGTGAGGTCGCGGGGAGGATCACGAGCGCGTAGCCGCGGGCCAGCGCGGCCGACGTGGCGGCGCGCGCCATCTCCGCGAAGTACGCGAATTCGGTGAAGGTGAAAGGTTCATCCCCGTAGGTCGTCACGGTCAGGCCGATGAGGCCCGACTTGCCGGTACGGAGGGTTCGGGCCGCCGCCGAGGGGCGGTAGCCGAGTCGGTCGGCGACCTCGCGGACATGGCGGCGGGTGGCGTCCGGAAGCCTGCCCTTGCCGTTGAGGGCGTCGGAGACGGTCGTGATGGAGACTCCGGCGGCGGCGGCCACGTCCCTGATACCCGCCCGGCCCGGCCGGCTGCCTCGGCGTGAGGTTTCCGCGCGGCTCACCTGGTGCTTCCCTGCTGCTGTCATGGCGAGCCGATAGTAGGGCTCATTAGGTGGGGTAGGGCGGACGCATATGCACGCGTTGACAGGCACGTTTCTGCAAGGTTGAAAGGGGTCAATTACCTTGGAAGTAAAGGCAGTTGATGGTTTTCATGCCAGGACGTGGCGTGTCGGCACGGATGAGCCTGTCGCGACACCGATGTTTCGAAGAGGTCTCAACTCACCTGCACGAGCGATGCGCGCCACGGAGTGCACTACCGGCGCGTAGATATATGTGCAGCGCGCCCCCTGGCGCGTACGCCTTCGTGCGGCTTCGTCCGCAGAAGTCGGGGAGCTCCCGCCGTTTCGGAGCGGCGGCCCCTGCTCGCCTGTACGCAGCCGCGCCGAATCCTCATAAGGTGAGCAGTATTGAAGCCGGTGGTGGTCACGAGGAGGACTGCGGTGAGCGAGACGAGCCCCAAGCTGCGCGCCGAGCTGGAGGGGATCCCCACCTACAAGCCGGGCAAGCCGGCCGCGGGCGGTGGTCCGGTGGCCTACAAGCTGTCCTCCAACGAGAACCCCTATCCGCCGCTGCCCGGCGTGATGGAGACGGTGACGGCGGCGGCCGCGTCCTTCAACCGCTATCCGGACCTGGCCTGCACGCTTCTGATCAACGAGCTGTCCGAGCGGTTCGGCGTCCCCGCCTCCCACCTGGCCACGGGCACCGGTTCGGTCGGTGTCGCCCAGCAGCTCGTCCAGGCGACGGCGGGCCCCGGCGACGAGGTGATCTACGCCTGGCGGTCCTTCGAGGCCTATCCGATCATCACGCAGATCAACGGCGCGAAGGCCGTGCAGGTGCCGCTCACGGCGGGGGATGTGCACGACCTTGACGCGATGGCCGACGCGATCACCGAGCGGACCCGGCTGATCTTCGTCTGCAACCCCAACAACCCCACGGGCACCGTGGTGAAGCGGGCGGAGCTCGAGCAGTTCCTCGACCGGGTGCCGCGTGACGTGCTGGTCGTGCTCGACGAGGCGTACCGGGAGTTCATCCGCGATCCCGAGGTGCCGGACGGCGTGGAGCTGTACCGGAAGCGGCGCAACGTCTGTGTCCTGCGGACCTTCTCCAAGGCCTACGGCCTCGCCGGCTTGCGCGTCGGCTTCGCCATCGCCCATGAGCCGGTGGCGGAGGCGCTGCGCAAGACGGCGGTGCCGTTCGGCGTGAGCCAGCTCGCGCAGGAGGCCGCGATCGCCTCGCTGCGCGCCGAGGACGCGCTGCTCGGCCGGGTCGGTTCCCTGGTGTGCGAGCGCCTCCGGGTGGTCGAGGGGCTGCGTGCGCAGGGCTGGACGGTGCCCGAGACCCAGGCCAACTTCGTATGGCTGCGGCTGGGCGAGCACACGGTCTCCTTCGCCGCAGCGTGCGAGCAGGCCGGCGTCGTGGTGCGGCCGTTCCCGGGCGAGGGCGTGCGGGTGACGGTCGGGGAGAACGAGGCCAACGACATCTTCCTGAAGGTCGCGGAAGGGTTCCACAAGGAGCTGTAGCCAGGCGCCGGCACCGGTTTGCGCTGGTCGAGGGCGGTCAAAGGGGGGTTCCCGCGGGTAGCGGGGACCCCCCTTCGCCTGTCGAAAATCGGTGCGGCATACTTGCTTGTGAATGTGAACGCTTTCACAAGCGTGATCCACGAGCGTGAGGTAAGGAGTGACGACGTGGACCTGGCTCTGGCGCCGGAGACACTGGCGCGCTGGCAGTTCGGCATCACCACCGTCTACCACTTCCTCTTCGTGCCCCTGACGATCTCCCTCGCGGCCCTCACCGCCGGGCTGCAGACCGCCTGGGTGCGCACGGAGAACGAGAAGTACCTCAGGGCGACGAAGTTCTGGGGCAAGCTCTTCCTGATCAACATCGCGATGGGTGTGGTCACCGGCATCGTGCAGGAGTTCCAGTTCGGCATGAACTGGTCCGACTACTCACGCTTCGTCGGTGACGTCTTCGGTGCCCCGCTGGCCTTCGAGGCCCTGATCGCCTTCTTCTTCGAGTCCACCTTCATCGGCCTGTGGATCTTCGGCTGGGACAAGCTGCCGAAGAAGATCCACCTGGCCTGCATCTGGATGGTCTCGATCGGCACCATCCTGTCGGCCTACTTCATCCTCGCGGCCAACTCGTGGATGCAGCACCCCGTCGGCTACCGGATCAACAAGGAGAAGGGCCGGGCCGAGCTCACCGACTTCTGGGCTGTGCTGACCCAGAACACCGCGCTCAGCCAGGTCTTCCACACCATGTCCGCGGCCTTCCTCACCGGTGGCGCCTTCATGGTCGGCATCGCCGCCTTCCATCTCTACCGCAAGAAGCACATACCGGTGATGAAGACCTCGCTGCGGCTGGGCCTGATCACCGTGGTCATCGCCGGCCTGCTCACCGCCATCAGCGGTGACACCCTCGGCAAGGTCATGTTCAAGCAGCAGCCGATGAAGATGGCCGCCGCCGAGGCTCTGTGGGACGGCGAGGCGCCCGCGCCGTTCTCGGTCTTCGCCTACGGAGACGTCGAGAAGGGGCACAACAAGGTTGCCATCGAGATCCCGGGCCTGCTGTCCTTCCTCGCGAACGACGACTTCAGCTCCTACGTCCCGGGCATCAACGACGTGAACAAGGCCGAACAGGACAAGTACGGTCCCGGTGACTACCGGCCCAACATCCCCGTCGCCTACTGGGGCTTCCGCTGGATGATCGGCTTCGGGATGTCGTCCTTCGCTCTCGGCCTGGCCGGCCTGTGGCTCACCCGCAAGAAGTTCCTGCTGCCGCAGCACCTGAGGGTCGGCGAGGACGAGGTCCCGCACGTGGTGCTGTTCCGGAACAAGGCGCTCAGCCCCAAGCTCACCAAGCTCTACTGGCTGGCGGCGATCTGGACCCTGGGCTTCCCGCTGATCGCCAACTCCTGGGGCTGGATATTCACCGAGATGGGCCGTCAGCCCTGGGCCGTCTACGGCGTCCTCCAGACCCGTGACGCGGTCTCCCCCGGGGTCTCCCAGGGCGAGATCCTCACGTCGATGATCGTCTTTACGGCGCTCTACGCGATCCTCGCCGTCATCGAGGTCAAGCTGATGGTCAAGTACGTGAAGGCCGGCCCGCCCGAGCTCACCGAGGCCGATCTCAACCCGCCCACGAAGATCGGCGGCGACTCCCGGGACGCCGACAAGCCGATGGCCTTCTCCTACTAGGCCGAGGGAGCTGCACAGTCATGGAACTTCACGACGTCTGGTTCGTCCTGATCGCCGTCCTGTGGACCGGCTACTTCTTCCTGGAGGGCTTCGACTTCGGGGTCGGCATCCTCACCAGGCTGCTCGCCCGCGACAGGCCCGAACGGCGAGTGCTCATCAACACCATCGGGCCCGTCTGGGACGGCAACGAGGTGTGGCTGCTGACGGCGGGCGGTGCGACCTTCGCCGCCTTCCCCGAGTGGTATGCCACGCTCTTCTCCGGCTTCTATCTGCCCCTGCTGCTCATCCTGGTCTGCCTGATCGTGCGGGGCGTCGCCTTCGAGTACCGGGTGAAGCGGCCCGAGGAGAACTGGCAGCGCAACTGGGAGACCGCGATCTTCTGGACCTCGCTCCTTCCCGCGTTCCTCTGGGGCGTCGCCTTCGGCAACATCGTCGGGGGCGTCAAGATCGACCAGAACTTCGAGTACGTGGGCAACGTCTGGGACCTGCTCAACCCGTACGCGCTGCTCGGCGGTCTGGTGACCCTGACGCTGTTCACCTTCCACGGAGCGGTGTTCACGGCTCTCAAGACCGTCGGTGAGATCCGGCAGCGGGCGCGGAAACTGGCACTGAAGGTGGGGCTCGTGACCGCCGTGCTCGCCCTGGTCTTCCTGCTGTGGACGCAGATCGACAGCGGTGATGCCAAGAGTCTGGTCGCGCTGGTCGTGGCGGTCGGGGCCCTGATCGCGGCGCTCGTGGCGAACCAGGCGGGGCGTGAGGGATGGTCGTTCGCGCTCTCCGGCGTCACCATCGTGGCCGCCGTGGCGATGCTCTTCCTGACGCTCTTTCCGAACGTCATGCCGTCCACGCTGAACGAGAACTGGAGCCTCACGGTCGCCAACGCCTCGTCGAGCCCGTACACCCTGAAGATCATGACCTGGTGTGCGGGGATCGCCACGCCGCTCGTGCTGCTCTACCAGAGTTGGACGTACTGGGTGTTCCGCAAGCGGATCGGTACACAGCACATTGCCGAGGCCGCGCACTGAGTCCGATGCGGGGTGTGTTTCACGTGAAACACACCCCCTGAGGAGAGAGCGTGTTTCACGTGAAACATGCTCTTTGAGAAGAGGGTGTTTCACGTGAAACCGATCGACCCGCGCCTCCTCCGGTACGCCCGCGCCACCCGCCTCTTCCTGGTGGCGATCGTCGGCCTGGGTGTCGTCGGAGCGGTCCTGGTCATCGCGCAGGCGATGCTCATCGCCGAGGCCGTGGTGGGCGCCTTCCAGGACGGCCTGTCCATCGCCGAACTACGCACCCCGCTGCTTCTGTTGGTGGCCGTGGCGGTCGGCCGTGCGCTGGTCGCCTGGCTCACCGAACTCGCCGCGCACCGCGCGAGTGCCGCGGTGAAGTCGGAGCTGCGGCGGCGGCTGGTGGAGCGGGCCACCGCTCTGGGGCCGAACTGGCTCAGTGGTCGGCGCACCGGTTCGCTGGTCGCTCTCGCCACGCGGGGCGTGGACGCCCTCGACGACTACTTCTCCCGCTACCTGCCGCAGTTGGGGCTGGCGGTGGTCGTACCGGTCGCGGTGCTCGCGCGGATCGTGACCGAGGACTGGGTGTCCGCCGCGATCATCGTCGGCACCCTGCCCCTGATCCCGGTCTTCATGGTGCTGATCGGCTGGGCCACGCAGTCGCGCATGGACCGGCAGTGGCGGCTGCTGTCCCGGCTGTCCGGACACTTCCTCGACGTCGTCGCCGGGCTGCCCACGCTCAAGGTGTTCGGCCGGGCCAAGGCGCAGGCCGAGTCGATCCGGCGCATCACCGGCGAGTACCGGCAGGCGACCATGCGCACACTGCGGATCGCCTTCATCTCGTCGTTCGCGCTGGAGTTGCTGTCGACGCTCTCGGTTGCCCTGGTGGCCGTGACGATCGGCATGCGGCTCGTGCACGGCGAGATGGACCTGTACGTCGGCCTGGTGATTCTCGTGCTCGCGCCCGAGGCGTATCTCCCACTGCGGCAGGTCGGGGCGCAGTATCACGCGGCCGCCGAAGGGCTGGCCGCCGCCGAGGAGATCTTCGAGGTGCTGGAGACGCCGGCACCGCAGTCGGGCAGGGTCCCGGTGGCCGAGGGAGGGCTGACCTTCGAGGACGTGACCGTGCGCTACCCCGGACGGTCCGCCGACGCCGTCAGGAACGTGTCGTTCACCGTCGAAGCCGGTGAGACGGTCGCGCTCGTCGGACCGAGCGGCGCGGGCAAGTCGACCCTGCTGAACGCACTGCTGGGGTTCGTGCGGCCGGTCGATGGCCGGGTGCTGGCCGGGGGAGTCGACCTCATGGCGGCTGACCTGGAGCAGTGGCGGTCCCGGGTCGCGTGGGTGCCGCAGCGCCCGCACCTGTACGCAGGGACGATCGACGAAAACGTACGGCTGGCGCGCCCCGGCGCCGACGACGCGGCCGTACGCCGGGCGCTGGCGGACGCGGGGGCGCTGGAGTTCGTCGAGGCACTGCCCGCCGGGGCCGACACCGTGCTCGGCGAGGACGGTGCCGGGCTGTCCGCAGGGCAGCGGCAGCGGCTGGCGCTGGCCAGGGCGTTTCTGGCGGACCGCCCCGTGCTGCTGCTGGACGAGCCGACGGCAGCCCTCGACGGTGAGACCGAGGCGGAGGTGGTGGCGGCCGTGCGGCGCCTCGCGGCCGGTCGGACGGTCCTGTTGGTCGTGCACCGGCCGGCCCTGCTGGCCGTGGCGGACCGCGTGGTGCGGCTGACCGAGGCCGAGGCGCACCCACCCGTGGAGTCCACGCCCAGGGAGGCTCCCGCCCCGCCGGAAGAGACGGCGGCGGCCCTGCCCTCCGCCGGGGAGTCCGGGACGGGGTCCGTCGCGGCCGACGGCGGCGTCCTCGCCCGGGTGCGCGCCATGGCCGGTCCCCGACGCGGCCGGCTCGCCCTCGCGCTGCTGCTCGGCAGCCTCGCGCTCGGCAGTGCCGTGGGTCTCATGGCCACCTCCGGATGGCTCATCTCGCGGGCCTCCCAGCAGCCGCCGGTGCTGTACCTGATGGTGGCCGTGACGGCGACCCGCGCCTTCGGTATCGGGCGGGCGGTCTTCCGTTACGCGGAGCGGCTCGTGTCGCACGACGTCGTGCTGCGGATGCTGGCCGACACCCGGGTCGCCGTCTACCGGCGGCTGGAGCGGCTGGCGCCCGCCGGACTGCGCTCGGCCCGTCGGGGCGACCTGTTGACGCGGTTGGTCGCCGACGTGGACGCCCTCCAGGACTACTGGCTGCGCTGGCTGCTGCCCGCAGGTTCCGCCGTCGTCGTCTCTGCCGGGTCCGTCGCCTTCACGGCGTGGCTGCTGCCCGAGGCCGGCGCGGTGCTCGCCGCCGGGCTGCTGGCGGCCGGGGTGGGCGTTCCCCTGGTCACCGGTGCCGTGGCGCGCCGGGCCGAGCACCGGCTCGCGCCGGCCCGGGGAGTGCTGGCCACCCGCACGGCCGACCTGCTCGGCGGTACCGCCGAACTGACCGTCGCGGGAGCGCTGCCCGCCCGTACCGCGGGGGTGCGGGCGGCCGACTCCGTACTCACCCGGATCGCCTCGCGCGCCGCGACCGCCACCGCCCTGGGGGACGGGCTGACCGCGCTCGTCTCCGGACTGACCGTGACGGCAGCCGCCCTTGTGGGCGCCCAGGCGGTCGCCGGCGGACGGCTGGGCGGCGTGACCATGGCGGTGGTCGTGCTCACCCCGCTGGCCGCCTTCGAGGCTGTCCTGGGTCTTCCCCTGGCCGTGCAGTACCGCCAGCGGGTGCGCAGGAGCGCGGAGCGGGTGTACGAGGTCCTGGACTCCCCCGCGCCCGTCCGTGAGCCGGAGAAGCCGCGCCAGGCACCCACGTCACCCTTCCCGCTGGTCCTGAGCGGGCTGGCCGCACGGCACGCCGGGCAGGACAGGGACGCACTGACCGGAGTCGGCCTCACCCTGACGCAGGGCCGCCGGATCGCCGTCGTCGGACCCTCCGGCTCCGGCAAGACCACGCTCGCGCAGGTGCTGTTGCGCTTCCTGGACGCCGGTGCGGGCTCGTACACGGTCGGCGGGGTGGACGCGTACGCCCTGGACGGTGACGACGTACGCCGGCTCGTCGGGCTGTGCGCGCAGGACGCGCACCTCTTCGACAGCTCGGTCCGCGAGAACCTGCTGCTCGCGAAGAAGGGGGCGAGCGAGGAGGAGCTGCGGGACGCGCTGGCGCGAGCGCGGCTGCTGGAGTGGGCCGACGGACTGCCGGACGGGCTCGACACGCTCGTGGGCGAGCACGGGGCCCGGCTGTCCGGCGGACAGCGGCAGCGGCTCGCGCTGGCCAGGGCACTGCTCGCCGACTTCCCCGTCCTGGTGCTCGACGAGCCGGCCGAGCATCTGGACCTCCCTACCGCCGACGCCCTCACCGAGGACCTGCTCGCCGCCACCGAGGGCCGTACGACCTTGCTCATCACCCATCGGCTGGCCGGTCTCGAGGCCGTCGACGAGGTGGTCGTGCTGGACGGGGGACGGGTCGTGCAGCGGGGTTCGTACGCGGCGTTGGTGGCCGAGGAGGGGCCGTTGCGGGAGATGGCCGAGCGGGAGCAGGCCGCGGAGCTGCTGGTGGGGGCGCGGTGACCGCCGAGCCCGATCCGACCCGCGTCATAGACCTCGCCGCGGCCCTTCGGAAGGCCCTGCCCCACGCCTCCCGGCATGCGGAGCAGCCGCCGGCTGAAGCTCTGCGCGTCCACCCGACCTCATCGGGCACAGGATGTCGGGTCCGCCGGATGGCTGCCGCCTAGCGTGGTGATCGCAACAGCGGAAGGAGACCCGGAGTGCTGGAGCGGCTCAACCAGGCCATGGATCACATCGAGGGCCACCTCGACGGGTCGATCGACGTGGCGGTCCTGGCGCGCGGCGCGGCCACCTCGGAGTACCACCTGCGCCGGATGTTCTCCGCGCTCGCGGGCATGCCCCTGTCGGAGTACATCCGGCGCAGGCGGCTCACCGTCGCGGGTGCCGAGGTGCTCGCCGGGGCCGACTCGCTGCTGGAGATCGCGGTGCGCTACGGCTATGGATCGGGCGAGGCGTTCGCGCGGGCCTTCCGCGCCGTGCACGGTGTCGGGCCCGGCGAGGCCCGCCGCACCGGCGCCGCGCTCGTCTCACAGCCCGGTTGACCTTCCGCCTCACCGTCGAAGGGAGCAGCATGCGCTACCGCGTAGTGGACCGGCCGGCCTTCACCGTCGCCGGCCTCAAGGCCCGGGTGCCCTTGGTGCACTTGGGACCGAACCAGGCGATCATCGACTTCGTACGCGGGATCGACCCGCGGACCCTGGAGCGCCTGGAGAAGCTGTCGGACCAGGAGCCGCAGGGCATCGTGGCGGTCTGCGACGACCTGGATCCGAGCCGGGCCGAGGGCACCGAACTCGACTACTACCAAGGGGTGATCACGTCCGCGACCGCCCCCGAGGGCACGACCGCCCTGGCCGTCCCGGCGGGCACCTGGGCCGTCTTCACCACCTCGGGGCCGGCGCCCCAGGCCATCCAGGAACTGTGGCGGGACGTGTTCACGCAGTGGTTCCCGTCCAATCCGTACCGCGGACGCCCCGGTCCGGAGATTCTGCGCACCCGCCCGTCGGCGGACGGGACCGAGGCCGATGCCGAGCTCTGGCTGCCGGTGGAGCGGGACCAGGGCTGACGCCTCTCCGGACGGCGGGCTACCGCCGTTCGGTGAGCAGTCGCTCAATGACGACGGCGACCCCGTCCTCGTTGTTGGCGACGGTCTGTCCCGAGGCCGCCGCGAGCACGTCCGGGTGCGCGTTGCCCATCGCGTACGACCGGCCGGCCCAGGTGAGCATCTCGACGTCGTTCGGCATGTCCCCGAACGCGACGACCTCCTCGTGGGAGATGCCGCGTTCCGCGCAGCACAGGGCGAGTGTGCTGGCCTTGGAGACTTCGGGGCCGCTGATCTCCAACAGGGCGCTGGGGCTGGAGCGAGTGACGTTGGCGCGGTCGCCGATGGCCAGCCGGGCGAGGGTGAGGAAGGCGTCCGGGTCGATCGTGGGGTGGAACGCGAGGATCTTCAGTACCGGTTCGCCGGCTCCGGGTGCGTCCGGAGCCAGCAGTCGCTCGGCCGGTGCGAGGGTGTCGGGGATCTCCAAGTGCATCTTGGGATACTCCGGCTCCTGGTAGAAGCCGTAGGTCTGCTCTATGGCGTACATGGTCCCGGGCGCCGCCTCCCGCAGCAGCCGTACGGCGTCCAGCGCGTTCTCCCGCGCCAGCTCGCGCACCTTCACGAACCGGTGGGCGCCCGGGCCGCCGTGCAGGTCGACCACGGCGGCACCGTTGCCGCAGATCGCCAGGCCGTGTCCGTGGACGTGGTCACTGACCACGTCCATCCAGCGGGCCGGGCGGCCGGTGACGAAGAAGACCTCGATGCCCGCCTCCTCGGCGGCGGCGAGGGCGGCGACCGTGCGCGGGGACACCGACTTGTCGTCGCGCAGCAGAGTGCCGTCGAGATCGGTGGCGATCAGCCGCGGCGGGAGGGCGGCGGCCGGGGTCTCGGGCTGTCGAGTCGCTGAGGTCACCGGGCCATTCTCCTGCATATGCCCGCGCGCTCGTGGGCCAGCCCGTACACATGAGGTACCGGCAGGGTGCGAATGACCTGATGCCGAGGTCAGCGCAGTTGCGCCGGGGCCTCCATGGCGATCTGCTCGAAGACCTTCTCGTCCGCGGCGAAGACGGAGTCGGCGATGGGCCAGTGGACCACGATCTCCGTGAAGCCGAGCTCCCGGTGCCGGCCTGCGAAGTCGACGAAGGCGTCGAGGGACTCCAGCGGACGGCCGCGGTCCGGGGTGAACCCGGTGAGCAGGATCTTGTCCAGCTCCTGCACGTCCCGCCCACGCGCGGCGCAGGCGTCGGCGAGCTTCTCGGCCTGGCCGCGAATGGCCTGATCCGACTGCTCGGGGGTGCCGTCCTCGTACAGCTTGGGGTCGCCCGTGGTCACCCACGCCTGTCCGTACTGTGCCGCGAGCCGCAGGCCGCGGGGTCCGGTCGCGGCGATCGCGAACGGCAGCCGCGGGCGCTGGACGCAGCCGGGGATGTTCCGCGCCTCGTGCGCCGAGTAGTAGTCACCCTCGTACGACACGCAGTCCTCGGTGAGCAGCCGGTCCAGCAGCGGCACGAACTCGGCGAGGCGGTCGGCCCGCTCGCGCGGGGTCCACGGTTCCTGGCCGAGGGCGGTGGCGTCGAAGCCGGTGCCGCCCGCGCCGATCCCCAGAGTCACCCGGCCACCGGAGACATCGTCCAGGGAGATCAGTTCCTTGGCGAGCGTCACCGGGTGCCGGAAGTTCGGCGAGGTCACCAGCGTGCCCAACCGCAGGCGGTCGGTGACGGCCGCGGCAGCGGTCAGCGTCGGGACCGCACCGAACCACGGGCCGTCGCGGAACGTGCGCCAGGACAGGTGGTCATAGGTGTACGCACTGTGGAAACCGAGCTGCTCGGCCCGCGTCCAGGCGGAACGGCCTCCCTCGTTCCAACGCTGGTACGGGAGGATCACGGTGCTCAGGCGCAGGCTCATGTCGTCGAGCGTATGCGGCCGAGCGTGTTCACGTGAAACCGTCACCGTGCGCGGCCGCCCAGCCACGGGCTGAGGCCCACGAGGATGAATTCCTTGTGCACTCGGTCCTGCGGCAGCGGCACCATCAGGAAGTTGCCGGGCGGGAAGCGCCGGACCTTCACCCAGGCGTGGCCGTCGTAGAGAGAGCGGAGAAAGGCAGGGACGTCGTCGCGGTCGATGTCGGGGCACTCGACGCCGTCGACGCTGATCAGGGCGTCGTCGTCGGGGTAGAGCCGCACGTTCACGCTGGGGCGGCCGCCGAGTTCGACATAGGCCTCGTGCGGCAGCGAACCGTCCGGGTCGGTGGTGACGCCCACACCGGCCGAGGTGCGGCGGGAGGTCTGGTCGGCGCCGATGTCGTGGGTTACCTCGATCTCGAGGCCGTAATGGGCGGCGATCTCGCGGAGGGCGCTGACGGCAGCCTCAGTGGAGTGGAGGTGGTCCATACCTGTGATCATGCCGAACAGAGGCGGGACGCGGCAGCCGAAGGCGCGCCTCAGTGGCGTTCCGGGAAGCGCAGGTACGGCGGCGGTACGGCCTTTGTCAGCCAGACCCCGTTCGCGCTGACGTGGAAGACGTGGCCGTCACGGTGCATGGCCTCCGCGTCGACGGCGAGGACCACTGGGCGGCCGCGGCGCGCTCCGACCCTGTTCGCGGTCTCCCGGTCGGATGAGAGGTGCACGTCATGGCGGTTCATGGGGCGCAGCCCCTCGGTCCGGATCGCGTCCAGGTAGCGGGCCACGGTCCCGTGGTAGAGGTACGACGGCGGGATCGCCGGGGGCAGTCCGAGGTCGACCTCGACGCTGTGGCCCTGGCTGGCGCGGATCCGGGTGCCGTCGATCGCGAAGCGCTTCTTGTCGTTGGCGGCGACTACGTGGTCCAGTTCGTCCCGGGTGAAGCGGAAGCCGTGCTCGGCGGACGCCGCGATCAGCTCTTCGATCTCCACCCAGCCGGCCTCGTCGAGAGTGAGGCCGATGCGCTCGGGCTGGTGCCGCAGGTGCTTCGAGAGGTACTTCGACACCTTCACGGTGCGTCTCTCGTCCCTGTCCATTTCGTTCATCCGCTCAGCATGACGCGAGAGACGCGTATCACGCATTTTGTTTTGCGACGGAGGTTTGATCCACAGCCAACTGTGGTTATCCACAAGCCAGTTGGCGTTTCTGTGGACAACTGGCCGCTCTCCTCGGCCTCTTCGTCAAAATCGCCTACATCCAGATGACTTGCGGCAGGGAGACTGAACGCCCCTGCCTGAAAACCCAGTTCCATAACAGACGCATAAGTGGAGGCCAGTTCGACGGCTACGGCGGATCACAGAGGCGGTGTCACCCGTGCCAGCGCCCTCAACGCCCTTGGCACGTAACGCGAAAGCGCATACGCGGCGCGCGCCTCGGCGGTGACCCGGACCACCGCATCGTTGCGCTCCACCGCCCGCAGGATCGCGTCCGCGACCTTCTCCGGCGGGTAGTTGCGCATCCGGTACGCGCGCGTGGAGCGCTTCTGGCGGCGTCGCTCCTCCTGCGCGTCCACTCCCACGAAGGTCGCGGTGGCGGTGATGTTGGTGTTCACCAGGCCGGGGCATATCGCCGTGACGCCGATGTCCTGGCCGGCCAGCTCCGCGCGCAGGCACTCGCTCAGCATCAGGACCGCCGCCTTGGAGGTGCTGTACGCGGGCAGCGCCCTGGACGGCAAGTAGGCCGCAGCAGAGGCGGTGTTGACGATGTGGCCGCCCTGTCCGCGGTCGGCCATCTGCCGGCCGAAGAGACGGCAACCGTGGATGACACCCCACAGGTTGACGTCCAGGACCCTGCGCCAGTCCTCCGGCGTCGTGTCGAAGAAGGAGCCCGACAACCCGATGCCCGCGTTGTTCACCAGCACGTCCACCACGCCGTGTTCCGCGTGGACCTTCGCCGCGAGCTTCTCCATCGCCTGCTCGTCGGAGACGTCGACCGTCTCCGCCCAGGCTTCGGGCGCGCCCCTCAGGAGGGACGTCCCGGCGGTGCGGGCCGCACTCTCGGCGTCCCGGTCGACGGCGATCACACGGGCACCCGCCTCGGCGAACGCGAACGCCGTGGCCCGTCCGATGCCGCTCCCGGCCCCGGTGACCAGCACCAGTTGACCACCGAAGCGCTCGGCGTAACGGCTGCGGGCAGCCCCGCGTACCGGCTCGACCCTGCTGCTCTCCCGGCTCGTTCCCGCCGGCTCGTCGGCCCGCTCGCTCTCGACCGACGCGACGAAGTCGTCGATCCAGGTGGCCAGTCGGTCGGGCCGGGTGCGCGGGATCCAGTGCCCGGCCGGAAGGGTGCGCCGGGTCAACTGCGTTACCCAGTGCTCCAGTTCGTCATACAGACGCTCGGACAGGAAGCGGTCCCCCGAAGGCGTGACGAGCTGCACGGGCACGTGCGCGTGCGCGTGCGCGTCGGGGCGCGGGTGGCGCAGCCTGGTCCGTACGTTGTCCCGGTACAGCCAGGCTCCGTGGGCCGCGTCCGACGGCAGCGACGGCGTCGGGTAGTCGCCGGCGGGAACCTTCTCGATCCGCCGCAGGATGCCCGGCCAGCGCCTGCCGAGCGGGCCGCGCCAAGCCAGTTCGGGCAGAGCCGGGGTGTGCAGCAGGTACACGTACCAGGACCTGGCGCCCTGGCCCAGGAGTTGGCCGACCCGGCGCGGAGTGGGCCTCGCCAGACGCTTGTTGATCCAGTGGCCGAAGTGGTCGAGGGACGGCCCGGACATCGAGGTGAAGGACGCGATGCGGCCCCTGGTGCGCTCGACCGTCACGAACTCCCAGGACTGCACGGAGCCCCAGTCGTGCCCCACGAGATGCACCGGCCGGTCGGGGCTGACCGCGTCCACGACCGCCAGGAAGTCGTCCGTGAGCTTCTCCAGGGTGAACCCGCCCCGCAGTGGCTTCGGCGCGCCGGAACGCCCGTGCCCCCGGACGTCGTACAGCACCACATGCAGCCCGTGGCGGTCCGCCAGCCGGGACACGACCTCGGACCACACCTCCTTGCTGTCCGGATAGCCGTGCACCAGGACGACCGTCGGTTGCCCGGGGTCCCCCAGTTCGGCCACGCACAGCTCGATCCCGCCGGTCCGTACCCACCGCTCACGCACGCCCTCCGGCAACGTCACCACCCGGCCGCCTTCCCTTCCGCTTCGGTTCCAGCTTCCGCCCAGGGCCGGACGGCGGCAGGTCGTCGTCCAGCCTGCCGGAAGGCGCTCCGCTCGGCCTGCGGTCGGTAGCTACCTGCCCGTAACCTGTCCATCGCCGAATGTGACAGTTGTTAGAGGAAGCGTCAATAGGCGGGTTCGCTCCCGTGGAAACACGCCGACGGCACCCCGTAGCTCTCAGGCATGGCATCCCCTACGGTCCCGTACATCTGAGGGTTGAGGTGAAGACGGCTCTGAGGTCTGACGATTTTCATGGCGTGCGTCACTACTTTCGATGTCGTGACTGTGATCGCGACCGAAAGCCTGAGCAAGCGGTTCCCCCGGGTGACCGCTCTTGACCGGCTCTCCGTGGACGTCGGGCCCGGTGTGACCGGGCTCGTCGGAGCCAACGGGGCCGGCAAGTCCACACTGATCAAGATCCTGCTGGGTCTGTCGCCCGCCACGGAGGGCCGAGCCGAGGTACTCGGCCTCGACGTCGCGAGCAAGGGCGCCGCCATCCGCGAGCGGGTCGGCTACATGCCGGAGCACGACTGCCTGCCGCCCGACGTCTCGGCCACCGAGTTCGTCGTGCACATGGCCCGTATGTCCGGCCTGCCGCCCACCGCCGCACGCGAGCGCACCGCGGACACCCTGCGCCACGTCGGTCTGTACGAAGAGCGCTACCGCCCCATCGGCGGCTACTCCACCGGCATGAAGCAGCGCGTGAAGCTCGCCCAGGCGCTCGTCCACGACCCGCAGCTGGTCTTCCTGGACGAACCGACCAACGGCCTCGACCCGGTCGGCCGGGACGAGATGCTGGGGCTCATCCGCCGCATCCACACCGACTTCGGCATCTCGGTCCTGGTCACCTCTCATCTGCTGGGCGAACTGGAGCGCACCTGCGACCACGTCGTCGTCGTCGACGGCGGCAAGCTCCTGCGCTCCAGCTCCACCACCGACTTCACCCAGACCACGGCCACCCTCGCGATCGAGGTCACCGACACCGACACCCACCCGGACGGCACCCGCGCGGTCCGCGAGGCGCTGCACGCGCGCGGGGTGGAGGTCCTGGACGCGAACAGCGGCCTGCCGGGCGCCGGCCACGTCCTGCTGCTGACCGCGCAGAGCGAGGACACGTACGACGTCGTCCGGGACGTGGTCGCCGACCTCGGCCTCGGCCTGGTGCGCATGGAACAGCGCAGGCACCACATCTCCGAGGTCTTCACGGACAACGACACCAGCAACGACCAGCAGCGGAAGGAGACAGTCGGCCATGGCAGTTGAGCACCCGGTCACCGCCCCCTCGGGTGACCAGACCCGCATCCACAACATCGGCTACCGCAGCTACGACGGACCCCGCCTGGGCCGCGCCTACGCCCGCCGCTCCCTCTACTCGCAGTCCCTGCGCGGCGCCTACGGCCTCGGCCGCTCGGTGAAGTCCAAGGTGCTGCCGATGCTGCTGTTCGTGGTCATGTGTGTGCCCGCGGCCATCATGGTCGCCGTCGCCGTCGCCACGAAGGCCAACGAACTACCCGTCGGCTACACGCGCTACGCGATCATCATGCAGGCCGTCATCAGCCTCTACGTCGCCTCGCAGGCGCCCCAGTCCGTCTCGCGCGACCTGCGCTTCAAGACCGTGCCGCTGTACTTCTCGCGGCCCATCGAGACCGCGGACTACGTGCGCGCGAAGTTCGCGGCGCTGGCCTCGGCGCTCTTCGTGCTCACCGCCGCCCCGCTGCTGGTGCTGTACATCGGCGCGCTGCTGGCCAAGCTCGACTTCGCCGACCAGACCAAGGGATTCGCTCAGGGAATCGTCTCCGTGGCACTGCTCTCGCTGCTCTTCGCCGGCCTCGGCCTGGTCATCGCCTCGGTCACCCCGCGGCGCGGCTTCGGCATCGCCGCCGTCATCGCCGTACTGACCATCTCCTACGGCGCCGTCTCCACCCTCCAGGCCATCGCCGACGCGCAGAACAGCACCGGCTCGATTCCCTGGATCGGCCTGTTCTCGCCGGTCACCCTCATCGACGGCGTGCAGTCCGCGTTCCTGGGCGCCGCCTCCGCCTTCCCGGGCGCGATCGGCCCGTCCCACGGGGAGGGCGCCGTCTACGTCCTCGTCGTCCTCGGCCTCATCGCCGCGAGCTACGGCCTCCTGCTGCGCCGCTACCGAAGGATCGGACTGTGACCACGCTCAGCATCGACCACGTCTCCCGCTGGTTCGGCAACGTGGTCGCCGTCAACGACATCACCATGACCATCGGCCCCGGCGTCACCGGCCTGCTCGGCCCCAACGGCGCCGGGAAGTCCACCCTCATCAACATGATGGGCGGCTTCCTGGCCCCTTCCACCGGCACGGTCACCCTCGACGGACAGCCGGTCTGGCGCAACGAGGCCATCTACAAGCACATCGGCATCGTCCCCGAACGCGAGGCGATGTACGACTTCCTCACCGGCCGCGAATTCGTCGTCGCAAACGCCGAGTTGCACGGCCTGGGCGCCAAGGCCGCGCAGAAGGCGCTCACCACGGTCGAGATGGAGTACGCGCAGGACCGCAAGATCTCCACGTACTCCAAGGGCATGCGGCAGCGCGTGAAGATGGCCAGCGCCCTCGTCCACGAGCCGTCGCTGCTCCTGCTCGACGAGCCGTTCAACGGCATGGACCCACGCCAGCGCATGCAGCTCATGGACCTGCTGCGCCGCATGGGCGACGAGGGCCGCACCGTGCTGTTCTCCTCGCACATCCTCGAAGAGGTCGAGCAACTCGCCTGGCACATCGAGGTCGTCGTCGCGGGCCGGCACGCGGCCAGCGGTGACTTCCGCAGGATCCGCCGTCTGATGACCGACCGCCCGCACCGCTACCTCGTGCGCTCCAGCGACGACCGCGCCCTCGCGGCCGCGCTGATCGCCGACCCGTCGACATCCGGCATCGAAGTCGACCTCGCCGAGGGCGCGTTGCGTGTCCAGGCCGTCGACTTCGGCCGCTTCACCGCTCTGTTGCCGAGGGTCGCGAGGGACCACGGCATCCGGTTGCTGACGGTCTCGCCGTCCGACGAGTCCCTCGAGTCCGTCTTCTCGTATCTCGTCGCGGCGTAGGAGGCCGAAAGATGTACGACCCCACAGTCGCCCGGCTCACCTACCGAGCCCTGCTCGGCCGCCGCCGGGCCCTCATCCTGAGCGCCCTGCCCCTGCTGCTGATCGCCATCTCAGTGGTGGTGCGCGGCCTCGCAGGCGCCGACGACCAGACGGCGTCCGACCTGCTCGGCGGGCTCGCGCTCGCCACCATGGTGCCGATCATCGGCGTCATCGCGGGCACGGGCGCGATCGGCCCGGAGATCGACGACGGCTCCGTGGTGTACCTGCTGTCCAAGCCGCTGAAGCGGCCGACGATCATCTTCACCAAGTTGATCGTGGCGATCGCGGTGACGATGGTGTTCTCCGCGCTGCCCACGCTCATCGCCGGTTTCATCCTCAACGGCAACGGCCAGCAGATCGCCGTCGCCTACACCGTGGCCGCGCTGGTCTCCTCCATCGCCTACGCGGCGGTCTTCCTGCTGCTGGGCACGGTGTCCCGGCACGCGGTGGTCTTCGGCCTCGTCTACGCCCTCGTCTGGGAGGCCCTGTTCGGCTCCCTGGTGCCGGGCGCGCGCACGCTCAGCGTCCAGCAGTGGTCGCTGGCCGTCGCCCACAAGGTGGCCGGCGGCGACCTCGTCACCTCCGACGTCGGACTGACCACGGCGACGGTGCTGCTGGTCGTGGTGACCGTGCTGGCCACCTGGTACGCGGGACAGAAGCTGCGGGCGCTGAAGCTCGCGGGCGAGGAGTGAGCGGCCCCGCCGGGCGGTGGGCCGGTCGCTCTTGACGGCGGCTTCACCCGGGCCTCGGCAACACTGGGCGAAGCGGACAGGGCTGGGAGGGCGCGATGGCGGAGGACGATCCGGTGAGCGGGGGTCGCGAGCGGTCCGAGGACGAGGTCTGGAACGGCCTCGTCCTGGACGAGGACTTCATACGGGCCGCCGGGACGGCCGAACCGTCCGCCCGGTCCCGGATGCTGGCCGCACGCTGGCGCGCGGAGGAGCCCGAGCCGCAGCCCTGGCGGTCCGACGAACCGCCTGCGGGCTGGTTCTTCAGCAAGGCACGGCGCCGCAGGTGGCGCCGCCGGTAGCGCCGCCAGGTCCCGGCGCTCGTACGGTTGTTTTATTCGGTGGCATCCAACTCGTCCTCCGGGCACAGTGGTTGTACCCGATGGGCCGGAGGAGATCCGGTGCCACAGACTGGGAGAGGAGCTCGACGATGTCCATGCACGGCGTCCGTCGAGTTCCCTGCGGGGCAGCCGGCGGCGGGTCGCGGAGTAGTTAGCTTCCGTCAAACCCGTTCCGCACAGGGGAGTTGCCCGGGGCGGCCGCTTCGAGCACGCGATGTCGCTCTCGCGTGGGCCGCCCACCCGGAGGATTGGCCGAGAGGCAAGGCACCGGCTTGCTAAGCCGTGGTCGGGGTTATCCCCGCGCACGTTCGATCCGTGCATCCTCCGCGAGGCGTTGTCACTGGGACTTGGCGGTGAGTTGTGCCCGTGGGGGCGCCGCTGGGCGGTGGGGGTTGGGTGTGGATGCGGGTGCCGGTGCGTCGTGGCTGGGCGCGCAGTTCCCCGCGCCCCTGATCGCCTACGGCGATCGGCCGCCCCGTACCCTGCGCAGCCCGCAGCCCGCAGCCCGCAGCCCGCAGCCCGCAGCCCGCAGCCCGCAGCCCGCAGCCCGCAGCCCGCAGCCCGCAGCCCGCAGCCCGCGCCCCGGAACTCGCCTTAGCCGGTAGCCCCCGCCCCCGCCCCGAAGCTAGCGTGAGTCGGCAGCCTGCGCTCCGCCCTCGGCCGTAGTCCGTGCCACGCAACTCGCGTGAGCCGGCAGCCTGCGCTCCAGAAGTCGCCTTAGCCGGTGGGCCGCGGTCTGCAGCTTGCCCTCGTAGTCCGTGCCCCGAAGCTAGCGTGAGCCGGCAGCCTGCGGTCAAGCCCCTGGTCTAGCCGGTGGCCCGTGCCCCACGGCTCGCCCCGAGCCGGGTGGCCCGTGCCCCGCAGTTCACCCCGGGCCGGGTGGCCCGTGCCCCGCGGCTCGCCCCGGGCCGGGTGGCCCGTGCTCCGCAGTTCGCCGGGCCGGGTAGTAGCGCCCGTGCCCTGCAGCTCGCCGAGCCCGCGGCCCGCGCTTCGCAGTTCGCCGAGCCCGTGCTCCGGGAGGTGTCTAAGTCGGTAGCAGGGTTTCCAGTTTTGCGGCTACGCCGTCGGCCTCGTTGGAGGCTGTCACCTCGTCGGCCACGGCCTTCAGGTCCTCGTGGGCGTTGGCCATGGCTACGCTCCGGGACGCCCAGGCGAACATGGGGATGTCGTTGGGCATGTCGCCGAAGGCGATCGTGTCGGCTGCCTTCAGGCCCAGGCGGCGGGCCGCCAGGGAGAGGCCGGTGGCCTTGGAGAGGCCCAGGGGGAGCAGTTCCACGATGCCCGCGCCGGCCATCGCGACCGTCACGAAACCACCCGCGGCCCGCCGGGCCGCCTCGGCCAGCGCGTCGTCGGACAGTTCCGGATGCTGTATGTAGATCTTGCCCAGCGGGGCGGACCAGAGGTCGGACGCATCGGTGAACGGCGTCGACGGCAGCTTGCCGGTGAGCGCGTAACCGGGGCCGACCAGCACGTCCCCGTCCAGGCCGTCACGGCTCGCCGCCAGGTACAGCGGGCCGACCTCCGCCTCGATCTTGGCCAGCGCCACCCCGGCCAGCTGCCGGTCCAGGGTCACCGAGGTCAGCAGGCGGTGCGACCCGGCGTCGTATACCTGGGCGCCCTGGCCGCAGACCGCGAGGCCGTCGTAGCCGAGGTCGTCGAGGATGTGCCGGGTCCACGGGACCCCGCGACCCGTGACCACGATGTGCGCGGCGCCCGCCGCGGTGGCCGCGGCGAGGGCGTCACGGGTGCGCTGCGAGACCGACCCGTCGGAGCGCAGCAGCGTCCCGTCGAGGTCGGTCGCGATCAGGCGGTAGGGGAAAGCGGCGGTCACTTGGCCATCGGCTCCAGGATCTCCCGGCCGCCGAGGTACGGGCGCAGCACCTCGGGCACGTACACGGAACCGTCGGCCTGCTGGTGGTTCTCGAGGATCGCGACGATCGTGCGCGGGACGGCGCACAGCGTGCCGTTGAGCGTGGCCAGCGGGCGGACCTGCTTTCCCTCACGGACGCGGATCGACAGCCGGCGCGACTGGAACTCGGTGCAGTCCGAGGTCGAGGTCAGCTCGCGGTACTTGCCCTGCGTCGGGATCCACGCCTCGCAGTCGAACTTGCGGGCGGCAGAGGAGCCGAGGTCACCGGAGGCGACGTCGATGACGCGGAACGGCAGCTCCAGCGCGGACAGCCACTGCTTCTCCCACGCCAGCAGGCGCTGGTGCTCGGCCTGCGAGTCCTCGGGCAGGACGTACGAGAACATCTCGACCTTGTCGAACTGGTGGACGCGGAAGATGCCCTTGGTGTCCTTGCCGTGCGAGCCGGCCTCGCGGCGGAAGCAGGGCGAGAAGCCCGCGTAGCGCAGTGGGAGCTTGTCCGCGTCGATGATCTCGTCCATGTGGTACGCGGCGAGGGCGACCTCGGAGGTGCCGACCAGGTAGAGGTCGTCCTTGTCGAGGTGGTAGACGTCCTGGGCCGCCTGTCCGAGGAAGCCGGTGCCCGCCATGGACTGGGGGCGGACCAGCGCCGGGGTCAGCATCGGCGTGAAGCCGGCGGCCGTGGCCTGGGCGATCGCCGCGTTGACCAGGGCGAGCTCCAGCAGGGCGCCGACGCCGGTGAGGAAGTAGAAGCGGGAGCCGGAGACCTTCGCACCGCGCTCGACGTCGATCGCGCCGAGGATCTGGCCGAGCTCCAGGTGGTCCTTGGGGTCGAAGCCCTCGGCGCCGAAGTCGCGGATCGTGCCGTGCGTCTCGAGGGTGACGAAGTCCTCTTCGCCGCCCACGGGCACATCGGGGTGCACCAGGTTGCCGAGCCGCTGGAGGAGCTCCTGGGTCTCGGTGTCGGCGGCGTCGCGCTCGGCGTCGGCCACCTTGACGTCGGCGGCGAGCTGGCTCGCCTTCTTCAGGAGCTCGGCCTTCTCGTCCGCGGAGGCCTTGGGGATGAGCTTGCCGAGCGACCTCTGCTCGGCACGCAGCTCGTCGAAGCGGACGCCGGACGACCTGCGCCGCTGGTCGGCGGAGAGGAGGGAGTCGACGAGCGCGACGTCCTCTCCACGGGCGCGCTGGGACGCGCGCACACGGTCGGGGTCCTCACGAAGCAGGCGAAGGTCAATCACGCGGCCAAGGCTACCCGTGCCGGGTTGCGGCTCACGACTCCATTCCGAACCGGACGGCGACCGTCCCGAATCACGGCTTACGATGTGTTATGTGTGAATTGCCCAGCGTGTCAATAAAAAGTGTCTCACTCCCTGGGACGGGGCATGGGGCGGGCGCCTCGTTGACTCGATTCCCTTGCGGGAGAGGGGACTTGGGGCAGCCGTTGTCCACAGGCGCCCGCACCCCCGGAGCAGTTATCCACAGGGTGTGCGAAAGATCTGTGGACATTGGAATTGATCATTCCGATACTGCTGTGCGGGGTGGGTAATTCCTTGCCCAAACCCCCTTCGGACCCACTTTCGGGTGGAAATGGGTCGCCCCAAAGGATTGATCGAAGGAAACAGGTGGACGAAGGGTGACCTGGAGGGCAGGGGTCGCGGAGGGGTGCTGTAGGGCGATTTGTCGACTGCGTGACACTTCGTTGTCGACTTGTCCCCAGGTCGAGACCCGGCCCTGTGGATAACTTCTGTGGATAACGTAGATGCGCAGACAGGACCGGTCGCCGCCGCAGCGAGAACCGGCCGGTACGGCTTCTAGAACCGGCCGTCCTGGCAGCGAGCCACCCAGTCCGACGCCGCCACGAACTCCACGTCCGAGGTTCCGGCCAGCGGAGCCGCCACATCCGCCACGCTCACTTCCGCACGCGGGTACGAGCCCAGGAAGCGGACCTCGCGGCAGATCCGCTTCAGCCCCATGAGCGCCTCGGCCATCCGGCGGTCGGAGATGTGTCCCTCGGCGTCGATACAGAAGCAGTAGTTGCCGATACCGGCGCCGGTCGGGCGCGACTGGAGCAGCATGAGGTTGACGCCCCGGGTGGCGAACTCGCCCAGCAGATCGCGCAGGCCGCCGGGATGGTCGTCGCGCTGCCACAGCACGACGGACGTCTTGTCCGCGCCGGTCGGAGCCGCGGGCCGGGCGGGCCTGCCCACCAGCACGAACCGGGTCTGGGCGTTCTCGGCGTCGTGGATCCCGGTCTCCAGGGCGGTCAGCCCGTACCGGGTGGCCGCGAACTCGCCCGCGAAGGCCGCGTCGTAACGGCCCTCCTGGACCAGCCGGGCGGCGTCCGCGTTCGAGGCGGCCGACTCCCAGACGGCTTCCGGCAGGTTCGCCTTCAGCCAGTTGCGCACCTGCGGCTGCGCGGCCGGATGCGCGGAGACCGTCTTGATGTCCGAGAGCCTCGTGCCGGGCCGGACCAGCAGCGCGAAGGTGATCGACAGCAGCACCTCTCGGTAGATCATCAGCGGTGTGCCCGCGACCAGCTCGTCCAGGGTGGTGGTGATCCCGCCCTCGACGGAGTTCTCGATGGGCACGAACGCGGCCTCGGCCTCGCCGGTGCGCACCGCGTCGAGCGCGGACTGCACCGACACGTACGGCATCAGCTGCCGGGTGGCCGCCTCCGGAAGCGTCCGCAGGGCGACCTCCGTGAAGGTGCCCTCGGGACCGAGATACGCATAGCTCGCTGGCATGACCTCACCCTAATGGCCCTTGCCGAAACAGGCCTACGTGTCTTGTGACCGCCCCTCGCAGGAATGAATCCGCACAGCGGGGCGTAACTTTCACGCCTCCAGCAGCCGCTGCCCCACGTACTCCCCCTCCGCCGCCCCGCCCGGCACCGCGAACAGGCCGCTCGACTCGTGGCGGATGTACTTCGACAGGGCGTCACCGCGGTCCAGCTTGCGCTGCACGGTGACGAAGCCGCGCAGTGGGTCCGCCTGCCAGCAGACGAACAGCAGACCCGCGTCCGGAGTGCCGTCCGGATCGATGCCGTCGTGGTAGGAGAAGGGCCGCCGCAGCATCGCCGCTCCGCCGTTCCGGTCGGGGCGGGTGATGCGGGCGTGCGCGTTGATCGGGACGACCAGATCGCCGTTCGCGTCGGTCTTCTCCAGGTCCATGTCGGTCGTCTCGGTGCCGCCGGACAGCGCCGCCCCGTCGGACTTGCGGCGCCCGATGACCTGCTCCTGCGCCTTGACCGACAGCTTCTCCCAGTCGTCGAGGAGCATGCGGATACGGCGTACGACGGCATAGGAGCCGTCGGCCATCCACGCCGGGTCCTTCGTGCTGTCGGCCGGGACGAAGATGCGCTGGTCGAAGTCGGACTCGGCCGGCTTGGGATTGCGGGTGCCGTCCAGTTGGCCCATCAGGTTGCGGGCCGTCATGGGGTGGGAGGTGGCGCCCGGCGTCCGGTTGAAGCCGTTCATCTGCCAGCGGACCTTCGCCGCGCTGCCCGCGTCCTTCTGGATCGCGCGCAGGGCGTGAAAGGCGACCAGGGCGTCGTTCGCGCCGATCTGCACCCACAGGTCGCCGTTGCTGCGCGACCTGTCCAGGTGGTCGGAGGAGAAGTCGGGCAGTGGGTCGAGAGCGACCGGGCGCTGCTTCTCCAGGCCGGTGCGGGCGAAGAAGCTGTTGCCGAAACCGAAGGTGACCGTCAGCGAGGAAGGCCCGGCGTCCCGGGCCACGTCGGTGTCGTCGTTCGCGGCGGCCTCGCCCGCCATCAGCCGCCGGGCCGTCTCCGACCAGCGACGCAGCAGTGCGGCGGCCTCCTTGCGGCCCGCGCCGGCCGCGAGGTCGAAGGCGACGAGATGGCCGCGGGCCTGGAGGCCCTGGGTGATCCCGGGCTGATGTTTCACGTGGAACATCGCCTCGTCGGCGCCGATCGAGGACAGCGGCGTCGCCTGTGAAGGCGCGGCCGTATAGCCGACGGCGCCGCCGACCGCGCCGAGCGCGAGCCCGGTGGCACCGGCGGTGCCGAGCAGCCTGCGCCGCGTCAGACCTTCGGGGGAAGGGGTCTCCGCGGGGACGCCCTCTTCTGCTTCCAGGGGTGTACGGGCCTCGGGAAAGGACTGCGGAATGGACTGGTCGGGCATGGTGCGGTTCAGCCGATCTGCGCGTTCTTGGAGACGGTCACCTGGTCGATGTCGGAGGTCCGCACGGTGACGGCGATCTCCCACTCGCCGGCCATGGGGATCTGCACGCCGTTCGCCGACCAGTGGCCGGTGGCGATGTGGTCGGGGGCGACGGGCAGCGGCCCGATGCCCTTGGCTTCGAGGGTGAAGGCGACCTTGACCTCGGGCACGTCGAAGGCGCGGCCGTTGGGCCGGGTCACGTAGACGTGCATCTCGTTGGGGCCGGTACGTGCCGGGTCGAGGTCGACGCTGACCACGCCCTTGCCGTCCGTGACGCCGGTGTCGAATGACATGTCGAGCGTCAGGGCGCCCGACGCGGAGTCGGCCGCGGAGGAGGAAGAGGACGCGGACCGGGTGGCCTCGGCGGCGTCCTGCTCCGTACGGCCGGGTTCGGTCGACGTCAGGACGGTGGTCACGGCGAGCACCACGACGGCGATTCCGGCCTCGGCGAGCACCGAGCGGCGCAGGCCGAAGCGGTGGGCGTCGGAGTCCCGCAGCCGCTTCTGCCGGGTGGCGTCCACAGCGGCCTGCTGCCGGGCCAGCTGCGTGTCCCGCTTGGCGCTTCCCGAGCCCGTCCCGGCGTTCGCGGAAGTGCTCGCGGAACCCGGCTCGGTGTCGCCGGACGCCTGCTTGGCGGAGTCGCCGGCCCCGGCCGACGCCGTGACGTGCTCCTTCTCGGGTGCGGGCTTCCGTACCGCTTCTTCGGTCGTCACCGCTTCTTCGGTCGTCGTGTCAGTCAGCCGTGCCGTCCACCGCCGCGAGATCCACGCGATGCCGACGAGCGTCGCCACGAGTCCGATCTTGACGAGCAGCAGCTGACCGTAGCGGGTGTCGGTGAAGGCCGACCAGGAGCCGAGCTGGCGCCAGGACTGGTAGGTGCCGGTGGCGACCAACACGAGAACGCTGGTGAAGGCCGCCCGGGAGAAGCGGTGCGCGGCGGCGGTGTCGACGGGCCGGTCGGCGGGCGCCCGGTACAGCGCGACGAGGAGGGCGGTGAGTCCGCCGAGCCAGGTCGCGACCGCCAGCAGGTGCAGTACGTCGACCGGCATCGCGATGCCCGGCTGCAGCCCGGTCGAGGCGTGCTCGGCCATGGCCCAGCTGGCCGCGAGCCCGGCGGCCACGACCGTTCCGCCGATGGCGAGTCCGAAGGTCAGATCGCGCTTCTCGTCGCCCTCGCGCTTGTCGTACGCGCCGAAGAGCACGGCGATGAACAGCGCGGCAGCGGCGAGCAGCAGCAGCCGGGACACCAGCGCCGCGCCCGTCTTGGTCTGCAGGACCTCCCCGAGGAGGTCGAGGTCGAAGACGTCGCCGACCTTTCCGGAGCTGGTGTAGGAGCCGCGCAGGAGAAGCAGGAACAGGGTGGCCGCGGTCATCACGACCCAGCCGGAGACGATGAGCCGCTGAAGGGCGCGTACGCCGGTGCCGCGCTGCCAGCAGGCCAGCACGAAGGCCGCCCCGCCGGCCAGCACGATGAAACCGGCGTACGACATGTACCGGCCGAAGCCGTAGAGCCAGCCGACCACTCCACCGCCGGCCGTCTGGTCGGACACCGAGACGCTGGTCTGGGAGGGGGAGCCGATGGAGAAGGTGTACGCGCCGGCGACGGGATGGCTGTCGGCGGACACCACCTGGTAGGTCACCGTGTAGGTGCCGTCGGGCAGCCCCGAGTGCAGTTGCACGGCGTAGGTCGTGCCGCTGATCCCGGACGGCTTGCCGGTGTCGACCCGGGTGCCCTTGGGGTCCAGGACGCGCAGCGAGTCGTCGTTCATCGAGACGGTCTCGGAGAAGGTCAGCGAGACCTGCGTGGGCGCCTTGTCGACCACCACCCCCTGCGCGGGGTCGCTGCCGGTCAGCGCGGCGTGCGCGGATGCGGGCCCGGCGCCGACGAGGAGTGCGCCGGTGACCGCCAGGAACAGCAGTACGAGCATCCGGACGCGGGGGGCGATGGTCTGCGTCAAGGTGGTCCCTCCCTCAGTGGCCGGTTGTCGGGTTGTACGTGGCGGACTCCACCGGAAGCTCGACCTCGACGGGGTCGGATTCGGCGAAGTGGAGTTCGACGGTCACTTTCTCGCCCCGCACCGGCCGGCTCTTCAGCTTCTCGAACATCAGGTGGTTTCCGCCGCTCTTGAACACGAGTTGACCGTGTGCGGGCACGTCCAGGGACGTGACCTGCTCCATCGACGACCCGACGGTCTCGTGGAGGGTGACGCTGCCCGCCGCGGTCGTCGTGACGGAGGTCAGCTCGTCCTTCGCGCCGCCCTTGTTGACGATGGTCAGGAAACCGGCGGCCATGGTGTCGGAGACGGGCTGCGGGATGTAGGCGGCCCGGACGGACAGCTCGGCCCGTCCGCCGGAGTCCGATCCGCACCCGGCGAGCAGCAGCGCGCCGGTGATCACCGCGGTGGGCAGGGTGAGCAGCCGCACGGGCCTCAGGGGTTTCACACGCCTCACGGGTTCGCACCCTTGATGATCTTGGGGAGGTCCTTGGTGTAGTCGTCGACGGTGGCGTCCTCGCCGTAGAGGAGATACCCCCCGTCCGTCTTCGGGGAGAAGGCGACGACCTGGGTGCCGTGGGTGGAGACGATCTTGCCGTTCTTGTCCTTGTGCGGTGCCTCGACGCTGATGCCGACGGTGCGTGCGGCGGCCTGGATGGTCGCGAACTTCCCGCTCAGGCCCACGACCTGCGGATCGATGCCCTTGAGCCACTTACCGAGGGCGGCCGGGGTGTCGCGGTCCGGGTCGGTGGTGACGAACACGACGCGCAGTTCGTCCTGCTCGGCCTTGGACAGCTGCTTCTTGGCGACGGCGATGTTGCTCATCGTCAACGGGCAGACGTCCGGGCAGTTGGTGTAGCCGAAGTAGATCAGCGTCGGGTGGCCCGCGGTCTCCTTGCGCAGGTCGTAACTCTTGCCCTGGGTGTCCGTGAGGACCAGGTCGGGCTTGGTGAAGGGCTGGTCGAGCACGGTCGCGGCCTGCCGCTTGCCGTCCTCGGAGACGACGGCGACAGGGTTGCTGCCACTGTCGTCGCTGCCGCAGGCGGAGAGGGTGAGGGTGGCGGCGGCCAGCAGCGCGACCACGGCGAATGTCTTCTTGCGCATAGAAAAATGTCCCAGATGTGTGAACTCCGGTACGCACCGGGGTGTACGGAGGGAGGGGTGTACGACAGGGCGTACGGCTCCCGGTGCGTACCGTCGAGGAGCATGCGCCGGGCGGCGTGGCCGCCCGGCGCGGGGGTGGGCTCAGGCGTCGGTCGTGGTCCGACGGCGGCCGGCGAGCACGCCGTACGCCACACCGGCGGCGCCGACGACGATGCCGACCACGCCGAGGACCCGGGCGGTGGTGTCGCTGCTGTCGGAGTCGGAGGCCGCCTCGGTGGTGGGGGCGGTCGCCTCGGCGTCGTCGGACTTGTCGGAGGCGTCCTCGGCGCTCGCGCCGTGGTGGCCGTCCTCCGAGGCGGCGGTGAGGGCGAGCACCGGGGCCGGGTTCTCCGGCTCCTCCGCGCCGTCCTCCTGGACCTCGATCCAGCGGACGACCTCCTTGTTGGAGTACGTCTGGATCGCCTTGAAGACGAGCTCGTCGGCGTCCTCCGGGAGCGCGCCGACGGAAACGGGGAACTTCTGGAAGTAACCGGCCTCGATGCCCTTGCCGGTGGCGGTCCAGGTGATCCTGGAGACGGCCTCGGAGATCTGCTTGCCGTGCACCTCGATGGGCTTGGCGAGCTTCGACTTGGTGACGTCGATCTTCCAGCCGTTGATCGGCTCGGGCATCGCGGAGGACAGCGGGTGGTCGGTCGGGAAGGTGACCTCGAGCTTGGTGGTCGAGGCGTCGTCCCGCTCGTTGGGCACCTTGAAGTCGACGACCGCGTAGCCGCCCTTGGCGGCGCTGCCCTCGGCGGCGACGCTGACGTGCGCGAAGGCGGGCGAGGACAGGACGAGAACGGCGGAACCGGCGACGGCAGCGGCGGCGGCGACGCGGGAGGCGATACGAGAGGCCTTCATGACAGCGAGCACTCCACTCTGAGTGAATCTGCGGGTGAGGAGGCGTGGGCACGGACGTGCGCACGCGCGCGTGCCGCACGACGGCGGCCGCCCCCCAGTGGTGGAGTGCTGGTCGTGTCGTGTCAGGCAGCGAGGACGAGAACGGTCACGTCCGGCGGGCCGCGTCTGATCACCGAGTG
Organism: Streptomyces sp. NPDC060000; assembly: GCF_042737375.1. Taxonomy (NCBI): domain Bacteria; kingdom Bacillati; phylum Actinomycetota; class Actinomycetes; order Kitasatosporales; family Streptomycetaceae; genus Streptomyces; species Streptomyces sp. NPDC060000. Next base: position 63,130 of record NZ_JBHWUU010000003.1, on the reverse strand, counting down.
CTGGAGGGCGGTGGTGCGGGGTGGGCGCGCCGCGAGCAGGGCGGTGCGCGGGACGCGCGGTCCCGCCGCGGGGGCGGTGGGCAGCCCGGCGAGCAGGGCGCGCACCAGCGCGAGCGCCCCGCGCAGAGAGCGCACGAGCGCCCCCTCGGCGACCCCATGAGCCGACAGGGCGAGCAGCCGCAGCAGGGCCGTGTCGCCGCGTCGCAGCAGCCACCCGGCGGCGACGGCGGCGAGCACGTGGCCGAGCAGCATGGGCAAGGACGGCAGCAGGGACATCGACGAGCCGGCGGTGGTCAGGGCGTCCGCGGGCTGGTGCGCGGAACTCATCCCGCTCATGCCGCTCATGTCCGTGCCGTCACCGGTGGCGCCGCCACTCGGGTAGAGCCGCGCATCGATGAGGATCTTCTGGGCCCGGGCGGGGCTGATCGCCGCCGCCGTGGCCCCGCACACCAGCCGGGCCGCCCGTTCGACGAGCGTGGCGTCGGACACGGCCGACGACGCGGTGAAGACGGAGGGGGAGGAAGTGGAGACGGAAGCGGTGTGCTGACCGAGCCCGAACAGCGTGTGCAGCACGGTCTGCCCGGTCGCGAGCAGTACCGCGATGCCCGGCAGCGACCGCTCGCGTCCGGCGAGCGGCATCACGACCGCGACGACCCCCAAAAATCCCGCGCCCAGCGTCCACAGCGGAACCGTGGCGCAGGAGGCCATGGTGTGCCCGGCCGCGGCCAGCACGACGCAGACCGCGGCGAACACCGAGGCCCGCAGCAGCCGTAGATCGCGACCAGAGCGCTCGCTGTGGGGGGCAGTCATGGCGGGCTCATCATCGCACTGGCTTCACCGCGGTCATACGGCAGGTCCACAAGGTTTGCGTACGATGCGGAAGATCACCTTCTGTGATGACTGGTACGACTGATGACCCCTGAGTCCTACATACACCGATTTCAGGGCTGCGCGCATCCCCCATATGGGCGGCATCACGTGGAATTCACGCTTACGCGGGGCTTCCAGGGGCAATACGTATCGGTATGTCGAGCCGCGGCCTGGAGGCTGGAGCATGAGCATCTGGTGGTCACTCCATCTGCGGCGCGACGCCGCGAGCGTGCCGCTCGCCCGCCGCCTGCTGCTCGGCACCATGGAGACGGCGGGCGTCGATCCGGACGTCTGTTACGACCTCTCCGTGGCCCTGAGTGAGGCCTGCGCCAACGCCGTTGAGCACGGCGGGGACATCGCGCACGGCGGCTGTTCGGAGGCGTACCGCGTCACCGCGTACCTCGACGGCGAGAAGTGCCGCATCGAGGTGGCCGACTCGGGGCCGGGGTTCACGGGCGGGCGCACAACCCGTGCCGGCCGCTCCGTCCACTCCGACACCTATGCCGAGCACGGCCGCGGCCTCTACCTCATCCAGGAACTCGCCGATCACGTCCATATCGGCAACAAGCCGGGACGCAGCGGCGCGGTGGTGAGCTTCGACAAGATCCTCAAGTGGCGCAAGGACGCTCCTCTCATGACTGTCTGACCACCCGTCAGCCCGGATCGGCTCCGGTCGGTCCCGCGGGAGCGGATCCTGGCCGGTCAGGACGGGCAGGAACCCTTCGCGGAGCGGGAGTTCAGCTTTCTCAGCACTCACAGGTTCCTCTCAGCCTTCCCCCATGCCGCTGACGGGTGGCGTTCCTACGTTCATGTTCATGACGGGAAACCACAAAGACACCACCCTCACCCGGCGCCGCGCCCTCGCGGTGACCGGCGGCACGGTCGCGGCCGGCGGCCTCGCCGTCGCCGGTTACCAGTCGGCCTTCGCCGATACGGCCACGGACGACGGGGCGAGCGCGTCGGCGTCCGCGACCTCCGCCTCGACGAGCAGCAGCTGCATGACGCTGATGACGAGCGTCACGGAAGGGCCCTACTACCTCGATGGTGCCTTGGTGCGCAAGGACATCACCGAGGGCAAGAGCGGCGTGCCGCTGACCCTGCGCCTCACCGTCGTGGACGCCACCGACGGCTGCACGCCGGTCTCCGGCGCCGCCGTCGAGATCTGGCACTGTGACGCCTGGGGCTACTACTCCGGCTACACCACGGCCAACCCCGGCGGTTCGGCCCCGGCGGAGAGCGAGGACGGCTCCACCGCCAACGACAGCACCTACCTGCGCGGCTACCAGATCGCCAACGCCAACGGGGTCGTCAAGTTCGAGACGATCTTCCCGGGCTGGTACACCCCGCGCACCTGCCACATCCACCTCAAGGTGCACACCGGCGGCCAGAAGGAGGACGGCACCTACGAGGGCGGCAAGGTCAACTACACCGGCCAGCTCTTCTTCCCCGACGACATCGCCGAGGAGATCTTCACCCTGGAGCCCTACTCCAAGCACTCCGGCAGCTACACCGCCCTCGACAACGACATGGTCTACGACGGCGGTGGCACCTCCAGCGGCCTGCTGACCCTGAAGGCCGTGCACAAGGCGGACCCCTCCAAGGGCTACAAGGGGTCCATCACCCTGGGTGTCGACCCCGACGCCGAGAACACCGGCGCGGGCGGCGGAAGCGGCGGCGGCACGCCCCCGAGCGGTGCGCCCGGCGACGCCCCGACGGGCACTCCGCCAAGTGACGCCCCGTCGACCGCCGCGTCCTCATAAGGTCGGTACATGACAAGCCGTGAGGACGAGGCGCTCGCGCGGGCCGCGGTGGCCGCGCTGACGGGGCAACTGGCCCTGGCTCCCAAGCCGGGCCTGCCCGACCCACGTGACCTGGCGGCCCGCGTCACCCGCAGGGACCACTGCGGGCTGCGCTGGTCGGCCAAGGCGCTCGCACCCGGCCTCGCGGCGATGGCCGCGGCCGCCCGCCGCACCGGCGAACCCACGCCCCGCCTCCGCGCGGAGCTGGGCGCGATCGGGAGGTGCACCGAGCACTCGGTGGGCCTCACCGGCGGCGGGCACCGGGGTGCGCTGTGGACGCTCGGCCTGCTGGTCGCGGCGGCTGCCCTCGACACCCGCGCGCGGGGCGTCGAGGTCGCCGCGACCGCCAAGCGGATCGCTGCCCACCCCGACCGGGCCGCCCCACGAAGGCCCTCGCGGGGCGCCACGGTCTCGGCGAAGTACGGCGCGGCCGGCGCCCGCGGCGAGGCACGCGCCGGATTCCCGCACGTACGACGGGCCCTGGACGCGCTCGCCACGGCCCGCTCGGCCGGCGCCGACGAACCCGAGGCCCGGCTCGACGCCCTGCTCACCGTCATGTCCACCCTCCAGGACACCGAACTCCTGCACACCGCGGGCCCCCTTGGACTGCGCCATGTGCAGGCCGGCGCCCGCGGCATCCTGGAGGCGGGCGGCACGGCGACCCCGGCGGGCCGCGCTGCCCTCGCCGACCTCGACACCGACCTGCACGCGCGCGCGTGGAGCCCCCGCGGCAGCGCGGGCCTGCTCGCGGGCGCGCTCTTCGTGGACTCCCTGCCGGTCGCCGTCCTCACCCGGGCGGCTTGACGGGACGGCGGCGGCCGGCGAGCCGGGGCGGTCGGTGGGCCGGGGCGGACGGCACGGCACGGTCCGCGCGTCCTCGGTGCGGTGCGGTGCCCGCAGGCCGACGGCCGGTGCGCGGTGTTCGAAGGCCGACGGTTGTCATCGCCCCTCGCCCCTCGCGCCCGGGTGCGGGCTTCGCCCGCCGGCGGCCGACAGCGCCCCGGCGGACCCGGCCGGGCACCCGGCGGCCCCGGCACCCGGCCGGCCCGTCGCGGTCCGCGCGCGGAGCGACGTCCAGGACGGCGCGGCGCCACGTCGGCCCGGGCGCAGCATGCCCTCCGCGTCGTCAGCCGGGCGGCGGCCCAAGCGCGATGCCGCGGTGCCGTGGTGCCTCCGCGGGATGCCGAGGCGCCCCGTCGCGGTGCCCCGGCCCCTCGTCGGCACCGCTTCGCGACGGGCGCCGTCAGCCGATCGGGATCAACCGCGCGGCCGGCTCCGTCTTCCGGGCGGCCGCGGCACGCCGGGCCGCCGGACCCATCGCGTACGACGCCCCGACCATCGCCGCGCCGAGCAGCAGCCAGCCCGGTGTGCCCCATTCGACCAGCAGCCAGGTCAGGACCAGGGGGCCGAGGGTGCGGGCCACCGTGACGCCGGTGCCGAACAACCCCTGGTACTCGCCGACGCGGTCGGCCGGGGCCAGGTCGAAGGAGAGCTGCCAGGAGCCCGCGGACTGCCCCATCTCCGCAGCCACCTGAAGCACCGACCCGAGCACCAGCACGCCCGCCGCCACCCACGGCGAGGCGCCCTCGGACAGTGCGAACACCGCGCACGCGGCGCACATCACCCAGCCCGCACGACGCACCGCGCGCGTGGCGCTCGCCAGTCCCGTCACGCCACGCGCCGCCCGCACCTGGAACACCGTCACCGCGGCGGTGTTGAGCACGAACAGCGCGGAGACCAGCCAGGCGGGCGCCCCGGTCCGCTCGGTGATCCACAGCGGCAGCACGAGACTCAGCAGCGGCATCCGCAACAGCAGCACGGTGTTCAGGAGCGCCACCAGGGCGTACGGCCGGTCCCGCAGCACCCCCAGGCCGCTCCCGCGCGGGCGTACGTCCCCGGGAGCCACCCGGGGCAGCCCGGCGAGCAGCAGCGCGCACACCAGGAAACTCACCGCGTCGACCACGAACACCCCGAGATACGCCGCCCGCGTCCCGGAGTGCAGCGCGAGCCCGCCGAGCCCGGCGCCGACCGCCAGACCCGCGTTCAGCGTCGCCTGGAGCCGGGCGAGCAGCCCCGTCCGCTCCCCGGCGGGCACCAGCGCGGCCAGCAGGGCCTGGCGGGACGCCGCGAGCCCCGACTGCGCGGCGGCGTACCCGCACGCCACGAGGACGAACGGCACGAATCCGCGCACGAGCGTGAAGGACGCCACCGCGAGCCCGGTAGCGAGCGCCAGCAGCACCGCCGTCCCACGCGCCCCGCGCCGGTCGGCCAGTCGCCCCAGCGGCACCCCGGCCAGCGAGCCGACCGCCCACCCCAGGGTGAGCCCGAGCCCCACGCGCGCGGGGGCGAGACCGATCACCTGGGTGAAGTACAGGGCCGACGTCGTGTAGTACGCGCCGTCCCCGACCGAGTTGCCCAACTGGGCGAGAGCGAGCAGGCGCTGAGGTGAAGTCCGCCGCGAGGGACCCTGCCTCGGGGGAGTCCTGCTCGGGAGAGTCTTCGTCGTCATACCCACGACGCTAGAGACCGGGTGGACCGCTCGGCAGAACCACTTCGACAGCTTTTCAGTGGCCCAATCCACCAGGTCCAATCCACAGGCGGTGTAACCACCAGGAGGATCCGGCAGGCGGTCGAGCCGGCGGCTCAGTTGCCGTCCAGCACCTGCACCAGCGTCTCCAGCGCCTCCGGATACACCCGCTCCCGGGGTGTCCCGTAACCCACGACCAGCCCCTGCGACCGTCCTTCGAGGCCGTCGCCGGTGGCGTGCCAGTGCTCGCCGAGACGGCCCACCGCCAGCCCCTCGGCCTCCGCGCGCGCCAGCACCTCCGCCTCGTCGCCGACCTCCACGAGCGCGTGCAGCCCGGCCGCGATCCCGCGCACGCCCCGCTGCGCTCCCACCCGGTCGAGGAGCAGGTCCCTGCGGCGGCGGTAGCGCAGCCGGCACGCGCGTACGTGACGGTCGTAGGCATGGCTGTCGATCAGCTCGGTGAGCGCGAGCTGCCCGATGGACTCGGTGTGGTGGTCGCTGTGCAGTTTGGCGTCGGCGACCGCGTCCACCAGCCGCGGCGGCAGCACCATCCAGCCGAGCCGCAGCGCCGGCCCGAGCGTCTTGGAGGCGGTGCCCAGGTAGACGACCTGCTCCGGCGCCATCCCCTGGAGCGCGCCGACCGGCTGCCGGTCGTAGCGGAACTCCCCGTCGTAGTCGTCCTCGACGATCAGCCCGTCACGCGCGCGTGCCCACTCCGTCAGCGCCCGTCGCCGCCCCGGGTGCAGGGTCACTCCGGTCGGGTACTGGTGCGCGGCCGTGACGACCACGGCTCCGGCGTCGCCCAGTTCCCCGACGCGCACCCCACGCCCGTCGACCGGCACCGGCGTCACGGTCCCGCCGTTGCGTCGTACGACCTCGCGGTGGAAGGGCAGCCCCGGGTCCTCCATCGCGATCCCGGCGCCGCCCAGCACGCGCGTGAGGAGCGCGAGACCCTGCACGTACCCGGAGGTGATCACGATCCGCTCCGGCGGTGCGATGACACCCCGCGCCCGTCCCAGATACCCCGACAGAGCGGTGCGCAGCTCGATGCGGCCGCGCGGGTCGCCGTAGTCGTACGCCAGTGAGGGCGCCGTCGCGATGGCCCGGCGCAGCGCGCGCAGCCAGGCCGCGGCCGGGAACGCCCCGACGTCCGGGCTGCCGGGCCGCAGGTCGAAACGCGGCTCACGCGCGCGTGCGGCGGTGCCCGGCGGTTCGGCGGCGGGGGACGGCAGCGCCGCGACCCGGGTGCCCGAGCCCTGCCGCGCCGTCAGATAGCCCTCGGCGACCAACTGGTCGTAGGCGGCCTTCACCGTGTTGCGCGAGATGCCGGTCTCGGCCGCGAGCCTCCGGGTGGCCGGCAGCCGGCTCCCGGGCGCGAGCCGCCCCTCCCGTACGGCGTCCCGCAGAGCCCGCTCCAGCCCGGCCCGCCGCCCCTCGCCGGCGTCGGGCTCCAGATGCAGGTCGACGCCGACACCGGACCAGAAGTCGTTCACGCGGTCCCCCTGGACATGATTTCCCCTGGATACGAGTCCCACCTGGACAGCCGTCGTTCCGGGGCGGGAGCGCGGGAGCCGCCCGGACAGGTGAATGGCCGGGCACCCATCGGTACCCGGCCATCGATCGGCGTTGTCAGTCCTTCAGCGAAGCCATCCAGGCCTCGACCTCGTCGGAGCGGCGCGGCAGGCCGTCCGACAGGTTCCGGTTGCCGTCCTGCGTGACGAGGATGTCGTCCTCGATCCGGACGCCGATCCCCCGGTACTCCTCGGGCACCGTCAGGTCGTCGGCCTGGAAGTAGAGGCCGGGCTCGACCGTCAGCACCATGCCCGGCTCCAGCGTCCCGTCGACGTACGACTCCACGCGCGCGGCGGCGCAGTCGTGGACGTCCATGCCGAGCATGTGACCGGTGCCGTGCAGCGTCCAGCGGCGCTGGAGGCCGAGCTCCAGAACCCGCTCGACGGGGCCCTCGACCAGGCCCCACTCGACGAGCCGCGCGGCCAGCACGCGTTGTGCGGCGTCGTGGAAGTCGCGGTACTTGCCGCCCGGCCCGACGGCCTCGATACCGGCCTCCTGGGCCTCGTACACGGCGTCGTAGATCTTCTTCTGGATCTCGCTGAAGCGGCCGCTGATGGGCAGCGTGCGCGTGATGTCGGCGGTGTAGTACGTGTGCGTCTCGACGCCCGCGTCGAGCAGCAGCAGGTCACCGGAGCGGACCGGGCCGTCGTTGCGCACCCAGTGCAGCGTGCAGGCGTGCGGGCCGGCGGCGGCGATGGTGCCGTAGCCGATGTCGTTGCCCTCCACGCGCGCGCGGAGGAAGAACGTGCCCTCGATGTAGCGTTCGCTCGTCGCCTCGGCCCTGTCGAGGACCTTCACGACGTCCTCGAAGCCGCGGACCGTCGAGTCGACGGCCTTCTGCAGCTCGCCGATCTCGAAGTCGTCCTTGACCAGACGGGCCTCGGAGAGGAAGACGCGCAGCTCGGCGTCGCGTTCGGCGGTGACCTTGTCGGTCAGGGCGGCCTCGATGGCCGCGTCATGGCCGCGCACGACCCGCACCGGGCCGGTGGCCTCGCGCAGCTTGTCCGGCAGCTCGCGCACGTCGGCGGCCGGGATGCCGTACAGCTTCTCCGCCTCGGTGAGCGAGTGCCGGCGGCCGACCCACAGCTCACCCTGCCCCGACAGCCAGAACTCGCCGTTCTCACGGTCGGAGCGCGGCAGCAGGTAGATCGTGGCCTTGTGGCCGTCGGCGACGGGCTCCAGCACGAGGACGCCGTCCTCCGTCTGGTTGCCCGTGAGGTACGCGTATTCGACGGAGGCGCGGAAGGCGTACTCCGTGTCGTTCGAGCGGGTCTTCAGGTTGCCCGCGGGAACCACCAGGCGCTCGCCGGGGAAGCGCGCGGACAGCGCGGCGCGGCGGGCGGCGGTCTCGGCGGCCTGGGCGATCGGCTCCAGGTCCCGCAGCTCCGTGTCGGCCCAGCCCGACTTCATGCTCTCGGCCAGCTCGTCGGAGACGCCCGGGTACAGGCCGTTCTTCCGCTGCTTGATGGGCTCCTCGGACTCGGCTTCCGGGCCCGCTGCGGTAGCAGCGTCTTCCGGTACAGCCGGGGTGAGCTCGTCGGCCACGGTCATCCTCCTAGATACGGCACTGGACCCCCTCCATCGTACGGTCGTACGTAAGGGGGGCCAGGGCCGAAGGACCTGTCGCCGGGCCGGTCACCCGATGTCACCGCCGCCCTACTCGAAGCGGGCCGCCAGCAGCACCACGTCCTCGTCACTGTCCCGCTCGGCCGCTCCGTCCGGCAGAAGTGTGCGCAGCACGTGGTCGGCGATCGCGCCCGGGTCGTGCCGCAGGGGCTTCGGGACCCCGGCGGCGGCCGCGTGCAGCCGGGCGAAGGCGCGGTCGACGGGGTCGCCGGTGCGGTGCAGCAGGCCGTCGGTGTAGAGCAGAACCGTCTCGCCCGGCTCGGCCTCCAGCTCCACGCTCGGCGCCTCCCAGCAGGCCAGCATGCCCAGCGGGGCGGAGACGGAGGTCTCGACGAACTCCGTACGCCGCTCGCCGAGCACCAGCGGCGGGCAGTGCCCGGCGCCCGCCAAGGTGATCTTGCGCAGGGCCGGTTCGCAGTAGGCGAACAGGGCGGTGGCGGACCGCGCGGGCTCGGTCAGCCGCAGCAGCAGCTCCAGGTCGGACAGGACCGCGACGGGGTCCTCGCCCTCCATCACCGCGTACGCCCGCAGGGAGGCGCGCAGCCGGCCCATCGCGGCGACCGCGCTCGGCCCGGACCCGGTGACGGACCCGACGGCCAGACCCAGCGCGGCGTCCGGCAGCGGCAGCGCGTCGTACCAGTCGCCGCCCCCGCGCGGGCCGGTGCGGTGCCGGGCGGCGAGCTGGACGCCGGGCACGCGTGGCAGGCGGGAGGGCAGCAGCTCCTCGGCCATCGTCTTCATGCACGCGCGTGTGCGCTCGACCTCCAGCAGCCGCGCCAGGTGCTCGCCGGCGTACCGGACGTACAGGCCGATCAGGTGGCGCCGGCGCTCACCCGGCTCGGCGGGCTCGTCGTAGAGCCATACGGCGGCGCCCAGGCGGCCGGAAGCGCCGTCCGCCTCCAGGGGCATCGCGTAGCTGGCGGCGTAACCGAGGCGGGCGGCCACCTCCCGGTGGCGAGGGTCCAGGCCGTCCTCGGCGAACAGGTCGGGCTCGGCGATCTCCCCCTCGCCGCCGGGCAGCCCTTCGAGGATGCGGCCGTAGGACAGGGCGCTGCGCGGCACCGTCTCGATATGGCCGAGGTCGGCGCGGCCGAGGCCCAGTCCGATCATGGTGTCCGGTCCGAGCCGGTCGGCGGGCTCCAGGACGACGAGACCGCGCCGGGCGCCCACGAGGGCGGCTCCGGCGCGCAGCAGCTCCTGGAGTGCGTCCGGCAGTGTGTCCGTGCGGGTCAGGCGTTCGGTGAGTTCGTGGAGGGTGGTGAGATCGGAGACCCAGCCGGCGAGCCGGTCGGTCAGCAGAACTCCGGGGCCTGAGGAACCGGAGGAGGCCGCAGGGACCGTCGGAGTGCCCGCGGTTACGGGCGCGGGCGCGACAGTGTGTGCGGGCGAGGGAACCGTTGAATCGATTCCGGCCACTTTCGGAGGGTGAGGGGCGTTCATGGCGTCCGGCTCTCGGACCGGAGCGTATTGCTCAAAAGCATCGCAAACCCCCATGTCATTCTGCGCCGCTAGCGGTGTCTCCACATGTACACGCACTCGTGAGGGGATGTCCAGCATTGTCCTGCTGGGATTGCTGGTGTCCGTGGGGTCTTTGGGAGAATCGGGCACAGTTCTTCCGGCTCCCTTGCGGAATTGTAAACTTGGCTTAAAACTGCCTCGGGTAACGGGTGATTGCGGTCGACTGGGCTTGCTCCACGGAGCGTCACAGCGGTCGTGATGGGTACGTACTCGGTAAGGGCCAGGGGTCGTTGGGAGCTCGTAGGGAGCCTCCCGGAACCTGGTGACCGGCCCGGGCGTCATAATCATCGACGACCGTGCCCCATCCTCCCGTGGCGGAGGCGAAGAGAAATACGCGCGACGTCAAACGCCAGACTTCGCCACCCCACGCCATGCCCAGGCATTAGATGGACGCAAGTCGGACGGAGTGGCCGCGGAAGCAGCCACCGCTCGACCCTGAGGGGCCCCCCTTGTCTCATGCAGGGGTGTGATGCGCCAACAGGTACGCACAGTGAAGTGATCGACACATGATGTGATGTGGCCCACGGTGTTGCCAGCGGTGCAACGGAAAGGAACGAGCGCTCATGCGCGAGATCCTCGGAAAGCGACGCAGGCTCCTGTCCCAGTCCAGCGACAGAGGACCTGAGTTGATCGACTCGGCCCTGACCTTCGCTACGGACTGGCAGTGGCCCGTCCTCCCGGGCGTGACGGCCGACCCGCAGGGGCGTTCCCGCTGCGGCTGTCCCGACCCGGAGTGCACGGTCCCCGGTGCTCACCCCTTCGACCCCGGCCTCCTCGCGGCCACCACCGAAGCGCGCATGGTGCGCTGGTGGTGGACCAACCGGCCGACCGCACCGATCATCCTGGCCACCGGGGGCACGGCCCCCTGCGCGGTCAGCCTTCCCGCCCTCGCCGCCTCGCGGGCACTCGTGGCCCTCGACCGGCAGGGCATCCGCCTCGGCCCGGTCGTCGCCTCGCCCACCCGCTGGTCGGTGCTCGTCCGGCCGTACACGATGGAGCAGCTGGGTGAGCTGCTCTACGCCAAGGACTTCGTGCCCGGCTCCCTGCGCTTCCACGGCGAGGGCGGCTACATCGCGCTGCCCCCGTCCGAGACGGGCCGGGGCGACATCCGGTGGGAGCGCGCGCCGCTGCCCGGTTCGGCCTCCCCGTGGGTGCCCGACGTCGAGGCCGTGGTGGACGCCGTCGTCGACGCCCTCACTCGTACGGGTGTGAGCGCGCCCGAGTTGTAGGGGTGTCGGGCGCGCACCGGAAAGCACACCGGCGTTCGCCCTCTATCTTCCGCTACATGAACCTTCGTCTCCTCGCCCTCGGGGGCGCCGTGGCAGGCGCGATCGCGCTGCCTCTGGCCATGGCGTCCGCGGGGCCGGTCGGCGACGAAGGACGTGCGGCCGACCTGGCCGAAACACATGTCGCCGCCGAAGCGGCCGGCTCGCGTGCCGCCGCCGGGGCCGCCGGTACGCGTGCCGCCGACGGTACGGATCCCAAGGCGCCCCCCGTAGAACCCTCCCGCTCCCCGCTGCTGCTCGGCGTGGGGCTGGCCACCGCCGCCCGCTGCGGTCCCGAGCTCACCTCGCCCGACGGTGTGGAGGCGCAGACCTGCGTGCTGTCCCAGGGTGAGGACACCTGGGCGCGCGCCTACTACCGCAACGCCACCGGACGTGCCCTGGAAGCCTTCCTGAGCCTCATGGGGCCCGAGGGTCACACCGTACGGACGCGCTGCTCGGTGGGCGCCGAGGACGAGCCGGGATCCTGCGAGACACCCCGTGAGCGGACCCGGGGTGAACTGGGGTCGTACACGGCGGTCGCGGAATTCGCCCGATCGGCCGGCGACGGACCGCTGCTGCTTCGCTCCGGGAGCAACTCTCGGACCGGAACGGGCAGTTGACGTACGACCGCAGCGTCTGAACGCGGCCGGACACGTAAAAACCCGGTTGCTGGCGACGGGGGATGCACCAGCAACCGGGCAACTCGAACGGTAACAAGAGATCCGCTCCACGCAAATTCGATCTCTTGTTTTGGTCGGTATTCCGGACACCGCGGAATCGGCGCTTCTGGCGCCGACTCACCTTGCGCGGACGGCAGTTGTGAGCGGAGTCACGCCGTCCGTCGAGACCCGGAGGGCTGACCGGTCGGTCGGTCCGGCCGGACTGCGGCCCTGTGCGTCAGCTGAGTGTCACCTGTCGGTTGGTCAGGCCGCCACGCGCGCGACGCTCGTCGGCCGTGAGCGGTGCGTCCGACTCCAGGGCGGCGACGAGCCGCTCGGCGAACTCGGCGGCCGGCTTCTCCACATCGTCCGCGGTGACCGCGCTCGGCAGGTCCCAGACCGGCACCGTCAGGCCGTGCGCCCGGAAGGAGCCCACCAGACGCGTGCCCTCCCCGAGGTTCGAACGGCCCGCCGCGTGCAGCCGCGCGAGGGCGTCCAGGAGCTGCTCCTCCGGGTGCAGCATGACCCAGCGCAGGTGGTTCTTGTCCGGCGTCTCGCACCAGTACGCGGCATCCACGCCGGTCAGCCTCACGGTCGGGATCGCCGCGGCGTTGGCCCGCTCCAGGGAGGCGGCCACCTCGGGCGCGGCGTTCTCCGGGTCAGGCACCCAGAACTCGAAGCCGCTGTGCACAACTGGCTCGAACGCGCCTTCGGCGTCGAGCAGATCCTGCATCCGCGGACCGTCGGCCGGGGCGCGGCGCGCCTGCACCGGAGTGCCGGGATCCGCCTCCAGGGCCCGTCGCAGGGTGTCGGCCAGGTCGCGGCTGATGTCGCCCGACGGCGTGTCGTTCTGCAGGCCGAGGAGCACCGAGCCGTCGTCGCGGCGCAGGGCGGGCCAGGCCATCGGCAGCACCGTGGCGAGCGTGACCGAGGGGACGCCCTCGGGCAGGCCGCCCCTCAGCGTCAGCTCGACCGTGGCGGCCGGCACCAGCTCACGCAGCGCGACCCAGTGGCCCTCGCCCGGCAGGCCCTCGAAGGGCCGCTGCACCAGCTCGGTCACGGCATGCGCGGCGGCCCTGCCGTGACAGGCCTTGTAGCGGCGGCCGCTGCCGCACGGGCAGGGCTCCCGCGCGCCGACGGCCGGGATCTCCGCGTCGGTGAGCTGCGGCCGCTTGGCCTTCGTCTGGGGTCGCTTCTTGGCCACTGGGTGTCTCCCGGGTACGGCTCGTCTGGTACGGCGGGAGCCTAGCCGTTCGTACGCTCCGTCACGGGAACCTGTGGACAACGCGGGGGTCGTGGACGAGCGAGCGGCGACGGACAACGACCGGCGACGGGGGGACAGCGACCGGCGGCGGGGGACGGCACGGACCAGGGACGGCCGGTACGGGACAGCGAGGACCGGCGAGGACCGGGACGGCCGGTACGGGACAGCGAGGACCGGCGAGGACCGGCGAGGGCCGGGGAAAGCGGGTGAGGACCGGCGAGGGCCGGGGAAAGCGGGGTGAGGCCCGGCGACGGCCGGGGGCGCCCCGCCAGTAAGGGAAAGCGGGGCGCACCGTCCGGGCCTCGTCGGTCCTCGTCGCTCTAGTCCAGGTCGTCGAACGCGTCCGCGAAGTCCAAGCCGGGTATCGACGCCACCGACGGGGCCCCGACCCGGGACGCGAAGTCGTCGCGCCGACAACCGGCGTCGGGGTCGTGGACGTCCGTGTGGACGACGACCCACACCGTGACCTCACCGCGGGCGTCGTTCCGTACGCCCCAGTCGTCGGCCAGTGCCGTGATGATGTTGAGCCCGCGGCCGCCGTGCGCGGTGACGGAGGGAGTGGCCGGGGCCGGGCGGGTCGGGCCGCCGCCGTCGGTCACCTCGACCATCAGCCGGCCACCCTGGTCGACACGCCACGCGGCCCGGACGTCTCCGTCCCCGGCCAGGGCATCGCCCAGCGGCCTGCCGTGCTTGCACGCATTGCTCAGGAGTTCGGAAAGGATCAGTACGGCGTCGTCGATGACCGATTCCGAAACCCCACCACTGCGCAGCTGATCGCGCATGCAATGTCTCGCGTTCCCCACGCCCGCAGGGCCATGGGGTACGGCCATGCTCGACGACGCGGGCACCTCCCGTGCCACCACCAACGCCACCCCCGAGACCTCCTTCGCCCCACGCCACGGTGTGAATGCCCCATTGGCCTGTACCGGAAACCGGCCAATGCGGCCCCGGCGACGCATTCGTCATGATCGAACACGGACCGAACGCGCCGGAGCACTCCCTGTGAGGGGCCTGTCAGTGAGTGGCTGAATTTGGACGGTATGGCTGAGAACGGAGGATGCTGTAGACGCGCTGTGAGGTCAAGAGGTGTGGATGGGGCTTCTGGGACTTCTGTGACTTCCTCCAGGCGCGGGCTCAGCGGCCGAGCCGTCGCAGCACCTCGCCCGGCCGGTTGGTGATGATGGCGTCGATGCCCAGGTCGACGCAGAGATCGACGTCCTCGGATTCGTTGACGGTCCAGACATGCACCCGGTGGCCGGCCGCCTTGAGGCGCTCGATGTACGCCGGGTGGTTGCGCACGATCCGGATGGAGGGGCCGGCGATCCCGACCCCCGCGGGCAGTCGCCCGTCACGCAGCCGGGGCGAGACGAACTGCATCAGGTACACCGTCGGCACGGTGGGTGCGGCGGCACGCACGCGGTGGAGGGAACGGGCCGAGAAACTCATGATCCGCACCGGGGACTCGGCCGCCGAGGCCGGCGCGTCCAGGCCGAACCGCTTCAACAGCACCAGCAGCCGCTCCTCGACCTGTCCGGCCCAGCGCGTCGGATGCTTGGTCTCGATGGCCAGCTCCACCCGTCGCCCCGCGTCGGAGACGAGCTCCAGCAGGCGCTCCAGGGTCAGGACGGAGGTCTCCGCGCGGTCCTCGGGCCGGACCTCCCAGTCGGGATCCTCCTTGCGCGCGTGCCAGGCCTCGCGGGCCTCCCGCGTCTTCCAGGAGCCGAAGTCCAGCGCCGCGAGGTCGGCCAGTTCCAGGGCGGAGACCGCCCCGCGGCCGTTGGACGTACGGTTGACGCGACGGTCGTGGACGCAGACGAGATGGCCGTCCGCGGTCAGCCGTACATCGCACTCGAGGGCGTCCGCACCGTCCTCGATCGCCTTCTTGTACGCGGCCAGGGTGTGCTCGGGGGCGTCCTCGGAAGCCCCGCGGTGAGCGACGACTTGGATGTGGTGCTGCCGTGCGTGGGTCACCGCGTCATGGTGCCACCGGCGCCCGGTCGTCTGAGAACCCTCTGAGATGTTTCGACGATGCGCACTTATTGTTCGTAATGACCCATATAAGGAATGGCCATGGACCCACAGCCACCGCTTATGGTGCTCTGACGGCCCGTGGGAAAAGCTGAGACGTACAAAAGCGCACGCACAGCTTCAGCGCGCGGGGTCGACTGCAGAGCGTGCGACAAAGCGTGAAAAACGCGGACGAGCACGGACGAGTATGACCCAGTGTTACCCAGTGCGACCGACGACAACAGCCGTGGACCGAGGAGAAGAGCTGTGAGCACCGAGAACGAGGGCAAGAGCGAGGGCACTCAGGTACCCCCGGCCCCGTCCGCACCCCCCGTGCCGGTGGAATCTCCCTCGGCCTCCCCGCAGGCGGCCGTGCCCGACGCCGGCGCGCCCATGGCCCCGCTGCCGACGGCGCCCGCGCAGGCACCGGATGCCGGCGGTGCGCCCGCCGCAGCGGGTGCACCCGAGGGCCACTGGCCGCCGCCCACCGCGCCGCAGGGAGCACCGGCCCCGGCCGACGGCCACTGGCCGCCGCCAACCGCTCCCCAGGCGCCTCAGGCGCCTCAGGGAACCCCGGCGGCCGCCGGGGACGACTGGCCGACCCCCGTTCCCGCCACACCCCTGTACGCCGACTCAGGCGCGGGCACGCACGCGTACGGCTCCGGCGCCCCGGCCGCCGCAGACACCGGTGGAGCCGGTGGCACGGGAGGAGCCGGCGGCTTCGGTGGCCCGGGTGGTCCCGAGGCGACCGCCTGGGGTGCCTCCTATCAGCAGCCCGCGCCCAAGTCGGGCCGTGGCCGCGGTGGGCTCATCGCCGCGATCCTGGTCGCCGCGCTGGTCGCGGGCGGCCTGGGTGGCGGGCTCGGCTACACACTGGCCAAGAACGACGACAACACCGGCTCGACCACCGTCTCCGCCTCCACCAACGGGGGCGACGTCAAGCGCGAGCCGGGCACGGTCGCCGGGGTCGCCGCCAAGGCGCTGCCCAGCACGGTCACCATCGAGGCCGAGTCCAGTAGCGGCGAGGGCGGCACCGGCACGGGCTTCGTCTTCGACACCCAGGGTCACATCGTCACCAACAACCACGTCGTCGCGGACGCGGTCGGCGGTGGCAAGGTGACGGCCACCTTCCCGAACGGCAAGAAGTACAACGCCGAGGTCGTCGGGCACGCCCAGGGTTACGACGTCGCCGTCATCAAGCTCAAGAACGCCCCCTCGGACCTGAAGCCGCTCACCCTCGGCGACTCCGACAAGGTGGCGGTCGGCGACTCGACGATCGCGATCGGCGCCCCCTTCGGCCTGTCCAACACGGTCACGACGGGCATCATCAGCGCGAAGAACCGCCCGGTGGCCTCCAGCGACGGCACCAGCAGTGCCGCCTCCTACATGAGCGCCCTCCAGACGGACGCCTCGATCAACCCGGGCAACTCCGGCGGTCCGCTGCTGGACGCCTCGGGCAATGTCATCGGCATCAACTCCGCGATCCAGTCCACCGGCAGCGGCGGCCTGGGCGGCACCACCCAGTCCGGCTCGATCGGCCTCGGCTTCGCCATCCCGATCAACCAGGCCAGGTATGTCGCCCAGCAGCTGATCAAGACCGGCGAGCCGGTGTACGCCAAGATCGGCGCGTCCGTCTCCCTGGCGGACTCCACGAACGGCGCGAAGATCACCGACACGGCCGAGGGCGGCTCCTCCGCGGTCGAGTCGGGCGGCCCGGCGGCCCAGGCGGGCCTCAAGCCCGGCGACGTCATCACCAAGCTCGACGACATGGTGATCGACAGCGGCCCGACGCTCATCGGCGAGATCTGGACCCACCAGCCCGGCGACAAGGTCGCGATCACCTACGAACGCGACGGCAAGACCCACACCGTCGACCTCACCCTCGGCTCCCGCAAGGGCGACAGCTGACACCGACGGCGGGCCGAGCCACCACCCGTCCGACCCACGCGCGCGTACCTCCCCGGTTCAGCACCGACCGACCCACACGCGCGCGTGCCCAGAAGGGGTGCCAGGACGCGTAAGCGTCCCCGCGGGCAGGATCCCGCCCACTCCACAGGTCATAGACGTGCTGTTCAGAAGGGGTGCCCCTCGCGAGGGGCACCCCTTCGGCGTGGGGCTGTTCACCTTGACGTCTCCGAGCTTTGGAATCGCCTCGTCTTCCGGCCGACACGTGAGCACGAAGGGCTGTCCCGTACTCGATCTCAGGAACGTGCGCTGACCTGCTCGCCGTGAGGGCACGGACGGGACTGTGCAGGCCGGTGATGCCGAGGACTCAGTTCTGGTTCACGGGCCAGACTGCCGCCGGATTGCAGTGTGCCGGGCACGCCAGCAAGTAGACCTCGTTGCCGAGAAACAGCCCGTAGGTGTCGGCCCCAACGCTGTAGGGCTGCTCTGGTTGGCCAGGATGGACGGCGAATTCCATGCCTTCCGGGACCTGACAGAGGTACTCCAGATCGGCGCCGCACACGCACTCGTAGTACTCGGGATCCTGCGCCCAGGACGGTGTGCCGCCCACCTTGAACGACTGGGCTCCGAGCCCGCGCGGGTTGGGGGTCTCCACGAAGGGCCGAAGCCTCAGCGGCAGTGCGCATACGGACGGCTCGGGCTCCACAGTCGGAAACACCGCGTGTTGCTGGAGGAGTATGCGCCAGAACGGACGAGGGTAGGGCAGTTGCGGAGCGTCCCAGTACTCGGGTACCAGCCGGCCATCGGCAAACTCGGGTTCGGACGCGTCGTTGTGCGCACGGCAGTGGAAGACCAGTAGATGGTCTCCACCGAAAGGCCCCAGGTCCAGAGGCACGTCGAGCTGGAAGAACAGGGCCATCCGCTCCCCGCAGAAACACGAGGGCCACTCCTGTGCGTTGCCGAGGAAGGGCCAGCCGCCAACGGAGTTCCGCGTGGGTCGCTCCAGCGGATCGGACCCGACCTCGATCGCGTGAGCAGGCAGCGCCGCCCGAATCTTCCCTACATCCCGTCCGACCATCCGCTCACCCTAAGGCTGCCCTGTGACTGCTGATCGTGGGTGAGAAGGTCTGGCTGTGACTGGTGTGATCACGGTGTCCGGACCATCCTGGCTGCTGACCGTGCTCCGACACGAGGATGCCGCGGTGGTGCGACGGGCAGCCGTCCGGGACTCCCCTTGGAGGACCGTCTCCTGCTCGGCGCGACCTACTGGCACATGAACTGCAATCACTTCGCGGCCGACCCACGTCTGCATCGACTTGAAGATCGATTACCGGACAGCCCTCAGGCTTCCAGGTGGCAGGGTGGTTCTCGGACGCGGTGGCTTTGTCTACGAGAACGAGAACGGGCAGCAGATGTTCACCACTTCGGGAGGCACTCGCCACATCGATGATTCGAACGGTGACGCTTCCCATCGTGGCGGTGCACGGTCCCGCGCGGCGGATGAAAACACGTTGGCCGGTCCGCCGCAGAGCTGCGACGATGCCCCCCGTTTCTCTAGCGGAGGGCATTTGTTCGTTTTCGTGTGTGCTGGGTGTGGCGCCAGGCTGACCAACCCGCTGTCTCAGGTAGAGCTGCCGGCCCACGCCCATCAGAAGTACGGGAACGGGATTCAGCTCCCGGTCCTCATGGAGTCGGGCACGTTTGCCGTGGAACCGGAGCCCTGGGGGCACCCGTGGCGGAGGTGGGAGGAGATCGATCCAGACGAGGCGGCATCCCGCGGCATCCACGCTCCGGTCTACGCCTTGTCCGGCGGCCCACCCGGCACCATCGTCATCGCACCCGGGGATACCCGCGGCACCGTGCTCGTTCCGGAGCAGGCCGGCGGCTACTGCTGCGGCCTCGACTGGGGTGACGGTCTCAACATGGCTTGCGAGGCGTGCGGCCTGCCCGTGGCGAACCGCATCGACGACTGCTCACTCTGGCAGGCGGTCTGGCTCGCGCCGTACACCGTGCACCGCCTGCCCGTCGACAACGCCGACATCGCAACCCTCTCCTGGGCGGAACTTTTGGTGGAGGGAAGGGTCACGCCCCCGAGCGTGCCGATCACGAGATGGGGCTCACTGCTCGGGCTGGACCACTGGTGGTCATGGAGCCCGCAATGGGAGGCGGCAGCCGGCCGGGCGCTGGCCCACCTGCTGGCCGCCTCGGATGGCCGGCCGGTGGCTGTCCCGCACGGCCTGATCGCGGAAGTGTTCCAACGCGCCCTCGACGTCCTGCTGCCCGCGGTCCAGCCGACGCGGCGCGCCGTCCTGGCCGGACCCGGACTGCCCGCCCGCGACACGGACGCCGACATAGTCATCGTGCCGACCCACCCACAGACGGGGGAAGTCTGGAGCCCGGCCGGCCCGGCCGCATCGGCATACCCGGTGCCGCTGCCGTTCGGGGTGTGGATGTGGATGGCCTTCCCCGAGCCACACCTCCACCTCCCCGTCTCAGGAACCATGCCCGACGGCGTTCTCCGCGACGACCCGCCCGCGCCGCGTCCCCACCACCTGTTTCGGGCCGACCCGGGAACCTTCCAGCACACGTTGGTTCGGTTGCCGGCCGTCCGCAGCCCGTGGCTGCGCGAGATCCTGGAGAACCTCACGCACCACATGCGCGCCGGCCTCTTCTAGCCGACTGGCAGGGGGCGCCTGTACTCACTCTTCGGAACTGCCGCAATCGAACAGAGGCGGTCAGGGGCGCCTCCCGAAGTGCTGAACATCTGCCGTCCGTTCTCGTGGACAAGTCAGACGCGGTGCTGACCAGAGCGGTGGCTCTGGGTAGTGGAACGGACGAGAGCCAGGAACCTGCTGGTCAGCGACCTTAGGTATTCCTTTCGGATCTTCGTCCCGAAGGCGTCAGGGAGAGCGATACAGTGCGCGCCGTGAACATACTCGGTTGGTTAGTCCGGACCGCTCTCGGTCTGGCGGCCTTCATGCAGGTCGTCGCCCTCGTTCCAGCCATCCGTCGACTGCGCGGATCCGAATCCGCGACGCGTCTCAACGCGCGCCTTGACCTGCTAGAAATCGTCGGTTCCCTGCTGACATTCAGCGGCCTGCTGCTGCGTCCCGTTGTGACGGGATTCTGGTACTGGCTTGCCCTCACTGGCTTCGCGCTCATGACCCCCGTTTACGCCGTGAAGGGGGTTCACTGGCTCCGCACTCGCCGCCGCCCCACGGCCTGACCCAATGGGCAGCTCCTAGCGCGGTCCGTTAGCCGGTGTCCGCCGCCAGATCGTAGATGCCGTAGGGGACGGCCTTGCCCAGCTGCGAGTCGGCGAAGTCATGGACGTTCACCGGCACCGGCTCACCCGTCGGCCGCCACTGCCGGCCGTTGTTCTTGAACTCGCCGACGAGTTCCTTCTTCTTGGTGTCCACGCTGATGACCGGCTGGCCAGCGTCCCGGTGCTCGCGGGCCCGCTCGTTGAGATAGCGGAACTGAGCGTCCCGGTCCGGGTGCTGGCTGCCCTCGATGGTCTTGGCATTGGCCTGCAGGCTGAACCCTTCCTCCCGCAGCAGGCCAGCGACGGTGTCGGCGCTGACACGGTGCCCGGCCCGGGTCAGCTCGCGCGCAAGCGTGCGGGTGGACTTCACCGTCCACCGCAGCGGCGACATCGGATCACCCCGCACATCCGGCTCAACCAGCGCCAACAGTGCCGGCCGCAGCCCCGGATCAAGATCCGCGACCCCCTTGCGGCCCCCGCCCGGACGCCGCACCCGCCCCAGCGGCTCCTCACCGGCCTCGAGTTCGAACACGCCCTTGCGGACCGTCGTCTCGCTGACCGCAGCGGCCTGTGCCACGGCTCGGACACCGCCGTGCCCCAGGCCCCGGGCCTCCGCAGCCATCAACAGCCGTCGCTGCCGCTCGTCCAGATGCGGGAGCAACACCGCGAACTTCACGACGAGTTGGTCACGAGTCTCATCCGGGATGCGCACACCACACCAACGAGCCTCAGAACGGGAAGCAACACCTTGATTCCCTGCAAGCCCTCAGGCTTCCAGGTGGCAGGGTGGTTCTCAGACGCGGTGCTGACCAGAGCGGTGGCTCTGGGTAGTGGAACGGAGCCAGTGGACCCCGTGTGGGCCACGCCCCCCGAGCATCGTCCGCGCCCGGTAGTCTGTACCCGCTCCACCCCAGGTGGGCCGGGGCGCAGGTGGGTTGCCCGAGCGGCCTAAGGGAACGGTCTTGAAAACCGTCGTGGCAGCGATGTCACCGTGGGTTCAAATCCCACACCCACCGCGCAGGTCAGAAGCGTTGCAGGTCAGAAGGGGTGCCACTCTCCGGAGAGGCACCCCTTCGGCGTGATCCTGTCTCACCCTGACTCGCCGGTATCCCACCTCTGACCAGCGCGTGCGGCCGACCTGCGGCCAGGATTCACGGCTCCGCCGTCAGGTCGGCGACGGTGTCGGGAAGGTCGTCGTCGTGGGTGTCGGCTACGAGTTCGGCAAGGGTGAAGTGGGCTTGGCCCGAGTAGCCCCGGTGCATGACGCGGACGAAGTAGCTGCGCTCAGAGACGCGGAAGACTTGTCGTCTCTGGCGCTTGATCGACTTTGGTCTGGAAGCCTTCTGGAAGGCGTCGACAGTGTTCAGTAACGCGGCCAGGGCTTCGCTCTCGGTCCCTTCGGGTTCGCTGTGGATGTAGTACCGAGAGGATTCCGCGTCTCCGTGAGCTACCACGATTGCCCAGCGGGGCATGGTGTTCTCCAGTCCGTGAGGCAGCGTGAGCCGCGAAGTCACACGGTCGCGTCGCATAGTCGGCCCGCACCCGGCATAGGGCGTGGTGGCCTTGGCGCGGAGAGATTATCGGAGGAAGGAGGGCCGGGAGCCCGCCTTTGGATCTTCCGTGACCCACGAGGCTCCTAGGCCTCGTGTTCCACCAGCCCCTGCTCGATCAGCGCATTCATCCTCACTTCCTCGCCGTCCAGAACCTTGGCGTAGTAGCGCTGAAGCACGGCGACGCTCTGCCCCGCACGGCGGGCAGTCTCGGCGAGGCTCACCCCGGAGCGGAGCCAGAAGGGCACGCACGCGTGCCGCAGGTCGTACGGGATGGCGGCGGGGGGAGAGGCCACGTGCGCGGCAGTGAGTACCTTGCGGCGAGCCTCCTTCCCACACCTCCTTCCCACACCGCGCCGTACTCCTGTGATCGGACTGGACCGCCCCGTACGGCGCGCGGTAGGAGGGCCCTGGCTGCACGGTGATTCGGGGTCCGCGGAGCTGAGCGAAGCGGGCGGATCAGAAGGGGTGCCCCTCCCTGGAGGGGGTTGTCTCCGTGTTGCTGGCTCATGCTGTGCGGCGGGTCATGCGGGCCGCTGATGTGATGGTTGAGCGGGCCTCGCGTTCTGGTAGGCCGGTGCGGACGGCGGCGTCGGTGAGGGCGTCGGCGAGCTGGTCGCCGATGTCGTCCTCGTAGGCCCGGCACGCTGCCCAGAACAGGCGGGTGTTGCGCCGGCCCTCGTGGGCGGCCAGGACGAACTGGACCAGGCCCTGGCCGTGTGCGCCGCCCGCCGTGGAGCCGGGGCCGGGGCGGCGGGAGCGCGGCGGCGGCAGCAGCAAGCGCAGGAGGGAGCGTGGGCAGGGCGCGGGGGTGAGGTGGGCGGTGCCGGGGGTGGTGGCGTAGACGCCGTGGTCCGTGCGGGAACCGGGGCCCACCAGGTAGCCGCCGGCGCCCCTGATGTCGATGCCGGCGGCGAGGCGGCCGGCCGAGTTGGGGACCACGACCTCCGGCGGGCCGGTGAGCCAGAGGTGCCGGCCGCCGGACGGCGTCAGGACGACGACCGTGGGCGGGATGGTGAAGAGATGGCGCAGGGCCAGTTCGCGCAGGGCGGTCGTGGAGTCGGTGCCGGACTTCGTGTCCAGGTCGACGCCTATGAGGTGGTGCGGGGGCAGGCCGCAGGCGATGCCGTAGCCGGTGGCCCAGGGCGCGGCGGCGAACAGCTCACGGACTCGGGCCGGGTCGGTGGAGGCGTCGTACACGCCGTGGCCGGGGCGACCGCATTCGCCGTGGCAGGGCGGGCCCGTCGGTTCGGGGGCGTCCCGGTGGGGGGAACGCAGGGCCGGGAGTTTCGTCCGGGACAGGGGGATGACGGCCAGGCCGCGTTCGGCGGCCGACAGGGCGTGGGCGAGGGCCAGCGTGGTGGCCTGCCGGGGATACCGGTCGGTGGTGGCCATGGGTCAATGATCGTACGTATGTTCGAAAAAGGGAAGAGGGGTGCGTGACGACGCGCCGAAGAGCGGTCGGTCGGCCGGAAAAACTGCCGTAACGCTTCACCGCTTGTGGGGCCTGGGGGACGGATGCCCGACTTGCCGGGGATTGTGGGCTCCCGGATGGGAAAAGTGGTGCTAGGGGTTTATCGACATGTCATCACGCTTGAGTGCTAATCATGGCTTCCGGGCTGGTTCACCGGGGATCCGGTGGGCAATTCTGATCTCGCGACGTCGTCACAAGGGCACCAGGGTGGTCGGCCAACTGCCCACGTGTGAGATGTAGTTCGTGCATCACACGCACTTCGTGTACTTACGTACTTCCGTTCTGGAGGAACAACATGGCAAGCATCCGTACCGTCCGCGTCATCGCCGCCGTCTCCGCCCTTCCGCTGGCGGCCGCCCTCTTCGCCGGCGTCGCGGTGGCGGACAACGGATCGAACGCGGGTGTCGCGAGCATCGTCGGCAGCGGGGTCGGCCACGACAACAGGGGCAACTCGTCCACCACGCAGCAGAACGCGGTCGGATCGGGGGCGTCGAACCAGAGCAATAGCGCGCAGGTCAACGGGTCCGCGTTCACAGCGGTCAATCAGGGCAACAGCAACGTGGCGGTCGCCTTCGCCCCGCTGTGGCGGTGACCTGAGAGGGGTCCTGGGGTCCTGGGGGCCTGGGGCCTGGAGGTTGTGGGGGGCCTGGGGGGTTGTGGGGGTCGGCCCGAGGGGGCGGGGGTCTGGGGTGGGCGGGTGGGGTCTGAGGGGGACCCCGTCCGGCGACTGTCCCAGGGGAACTGCGCGCCGGGGTGTGGTCTGTGGGGCGGATGAGCGTCTGTGCGACGGTACTTCGGTATCGCCGCACAGACGTTTTCGTGCGTGACGGTTGGCTGGAGGGCGCGTTCCTGCTGCCCTTGCTGCCCCTCCCGACCTTGACACGAGTCTTTATCTGACGGACAGTCAGAAACCATTCGGGCGGGTCGGCTTCTCCTGTGCCCGGCGCTCGGCTCCCGTACCGGTCCTGGAAGGAGTACGGCCGTGGACGACGAGCTCCACGCGCGGCTCAAGGCCTACGAGGGCCGTCCCGCGGCGGTCTCCGGCGTCGGCCGGGACCCTGTCAACGCGCCCATGATCCGGCACTGGTGCGAGGCGATGGGCGACCGGAACCCCGCGTACACCGGCCCCGGCGCCATCGCCCCGCCCACCATGCTCCAGGCGTGGATCATGGGAGGCCTCGGTGGCCATGAGGGGCGCGCGCAGGCCTATGACGAGCTGCTATCCCTCCTCGACGGGGCCGGCTGCACCTCGGTCGTGGCCACCGACTGCGAGCAGGAGTACGTGCGTCCGCTGCGGCCGGGTGACGAGGTCGCCTTCGACACGGTGATCGAGTCGGTCTCGCAGCGGAAGAGGACGAAGCTGGGCACCGGGTACTTCGTCACGACCCGGACGGACATACGCGTGGGTGAGGCGCTGGTCGGCACCCACCGGTTCCGCATCCTCAAGTACGCGCCGAGCGGACGGGGACGGAAGGCGCCGCAGCAACAACCACGATCCCAAGAGGCGAAGGACCCGACGCAGTCCGAGCGGCCGCCCGAGCAGCCCACGCAGTCCGAGCGGCCGCCCGAGCAGCCCAGGCGGCCTGAGCCGTCCGAGCCGTCCGAGCAGCCCGAGCGGTCCGCGCGGCCCAAGCAGTCCGCGCAGCGCAAGCAGCCCCAGGAAGAGAAGGCGTCGGAGCGGCGGCCGCGACCTGTCGTCAACCGGGACAACGCCGGGTTCTGGGACGGGGTGCGGCTGCATCGCCTGCTCATCCAGCGCTGCACCGCCTGCGACACCCTCCGCTTCCCCTGGCTCCCCGGCTGCAACGCCTGCGGATCGGCGGAGTGGGACACCGTCGAGGCGGCCGGGGAGGGCACGGTGTTCTCGTACGTCGTGATGCACCACCCGTCCTTCCCGGCCTTCTCCCCGCCCTACGCGATCGGGCTGATCGAACTCGCCGAGGGCGTCCGCATCGTCAGCAACGTGGTCGACGTGCCCTACGACAAGGTGCGGATCGGCATGCCGGTGGAGCTGGAGTTCCGGGCCTACGGCGACGGGGACGAAGTGGATGAAGGGGGCGATGAGTTGGTGCTGCCTGTTTTCCGGCTCCGTTCGACGGAGGTGGCCGTGTGAAGCCCGGTGACGAGCTGCCGCCGCTGGAGATCGGGATCACCCGGACCCTGATCGTCGCCGGCGCCCTCGCCTCACGTGACTACCAGGACGTCCACCACGACCCCGAACTGGCCCGGCGCAAGGGGTCCCCCGACATCTTCATGAACATCCTCACCACCAACGGTCTGGTCGGGCGCTACCTCACCGACCACTTCGGCCCGACGGCCGTGCTCCGCAAGGTCGCCATCCGGCTCGGGGCACCCAACTACCCAGGGGACACGTTGGTGTTGAGGGGCAGGGTCGAGGAGGTGGACGGAGACACGGCCGTGGTGCGGGTCACCGGGGACAACGGAGTCGGCAGGCATGTCTCCGGGACGGCGACGCTCACCGTCCCGCCGGAGGGCGCCCCGCCCACCGTCCCGCCGGGAGGCGCCGGGTGAGCGTACGGACGCGGGACTCTCTCGGCGGCCGGGCCGCGATCGTCGGTGTCGGGGCCACGGAGTTCTCCAAGGACTCTGGGCGCAGCGAACTGCGGCTGGCGGCGGAGTCGGTGCGGGCGGCCCTCGCCGACGCGGGGCTCACGGCCGCCGACGTGGACGGGCTGGTGACGTTCACGATGGACACCAGTCCGGAGATCACCGTGGCGCAGGCCTGCGGCATGGGTGAGCTGTCCTTCTTCTCCCGGGTCCACTACGGCGGCGGGGCGGCCTGTGCGACCGTGCAGCAGGCGGCGCTCGCCGTCGCGGCCGGTGTGGCCGAGGTCGTCGTCTGCTACCGCGCCTTCAACGAGCGGTCCGGGCGCCGCTTCGGCTCGGGTGTGCGGCACCGCGAGCCGTCGGCGGAGGGCACGGCGCTCGGCTGGACGTTGCCGTTCGGGCTGCTCACCCCGGCCTCCTGGGTGGCGATGGCGGCGCAGCGGTACCTGTATGTGTACGGGCTGACCCCGGAGGAGGCCTTCGGGCCGGTCGCCGTCACGGCTCGTCGGCACGCGGCGACGAACCCGGCGGCGTACTTCCACAACCGCCCGATCACCCTCGCCGACCACGCGGCCTCCCGCTGGATCGCCGAGCCGCTCAGGCTGCTGGACTGCTGCCAGGAGACGGACGGCGGCCAGGCGCTGGTCGTCACCTCGGTGGAGCGGGCCCGGGATCTGCCGCATCCGCCCGCCGTGGTCACCGCGGCCGCCCAGGGCGCGGGCCGGGCCCAGGAGCAGATGACCAGCTTCTACCGCGACGACCTGACGGGCCTGCCGGAGATGTCCGTGGTCGCCCGCCAGCTGTGGCGCAGCTCCGGGCTGGCGCCGGCCGACATCGACGTGGGGATCCTGTACGACCACTTCACGCCGTTCGTGCTGATGCAGCTGGAGGAGTTCGGCTTCTGCGCCCCCGGCGAGGCCGCGGCCTTCGTCGCGGCGGACCGGCTGCCGCTGAACACCCACGGTGGCCAGCTCGGGGAGGCCTACCTCCATGGGATGAACGGGGTGGCCGAAGCCGTACGGCAGCTGCGCGGCACGTCCGTGAACCAGGTCCGGGGGGCCGCCCGCGTGCTGGTGACGGCGGGTACGGGGGTGCCGACGTCGGGCCTGGTCCTCACCTCGGACGGATGAGCGCCCGGGATGACTGCCCAGGGGTCATCCCGTAGTAGTCGCCGTCTCCTCGTCCACCTTCAGGAGGTGGGGCGGGCACCATCCCTACAACCTGAGAGGGACTCGGCTTCGGGACCTGCGGCCGATCCGCCCGAGCGGGCCGCGAACCTAGCGTGGAGCCATGACCACACCCGTCTGCACCAGTGCCTCGAACGGAATGACGCGGCCTTCTCGGTACTCGACGCACCCGACGTGCTCGACGCACCCGACGTACCCGTCCTTCGCGTCGTACGTCAGTGCCCGTCAGCCGGCGCTGCTGCGCACCGCACGGTCGCTGACGGCGAACCCCAGCGACGCGGAGGACCTGCTGCAGACCGCGCTCACCAAGACCTACGTCGCGTGGGAGCGGATCGAGGACCGCCGGGCGCTCGACGGTTATGTCCGCCGGGCCCTGCTGAACACCCGTACGTCGCAGTGGCGCAAGCGCAAGGTCGACGAGTTCGTGTGCGACGAGCTGCCGGAGCCTGCCGCCGCCGCGGACGACCCGGCGGAGCGGCAGGCGCTGCACGACGCCATGTGGCGGGCGATCATGAAGCTGCCTGTCCGGCAGCGGGCGATGGTCGTCCTCAGGTATTACGAGGACCTCAGTGAGGTCCAGACGGCCGAGGTGCTCGGTGTCTCGGTGGGTACGGTGAAGTCGGCGGTGTCGCGGGCCCTCGGCAAACTGCGCGAGGACCCTGAGCTGGTGCTGGTCCGCTGACGCGGCACGATGCCCCGATCCGCGCAGCGACGTGACCGTGACCGGGACCGTGAGTCCTGATCCGGGCCAGGGCGTGACCGGGAGCGCGATGAGCACTGACCCGGGCTGGGGCGTACCCCGGCTGGGATGCGATCCGGGCCGGGATGCGATGTGGGCTGGGACGTGTTCGGGCTGGAAGGCGATCGGGGCTGGAGGGCGGTCCGGGCTGGAGGGCGGTCCGGGCTGGAGGGCGGTCCGGGGTGGGACGTGACCTGATCGATCGCCGCCCCCTAGTGACATACCGCGCGGTATGTGCGCAGAATCAGCTCATCCGTTACCACCGCGTAGGCAATGTCGCCGCCCAGGAGGACGCCGTGCTGAGCACCATGCAGGACGTACCGCTGACCGTCACCCGCATCCTCGAGCACGGCGTGCTGGTGCACGGGCGGTCCCGGATCACCACCTGGACGGGCGAGGGCGAGCCGCAGCGGCGCAGCTTCGCCGAGGCGGGCACCCGGGCCGTGCAGCTGGCGAACGCCCTGCGCGACGAGCTCGGCGTCCGCGGCGACGACCGGGTGGCCACGCTGATGTGGAACAACGCCGAGCATGTCGAGGCGTACTTCGCGATTCCCTCCATGGGCGCGGTGCTGCACACCCTCAACCTGCGCCTTCCGGCCGAGCAGCTGGTGTGGATCGTCAACCACGCCGCCGACAAGGTCGTCATAGTCAACGGATCGCTGCTCCCGCTGCTCGCGCCCCTGCTGCCGAAGCTGCCCACGGTCGAGCACGTCGTGGTCTCGGGTCCGGGCGACCGCTCGCTCCTCGACGGCGCCCACGCGCGCGTGCACGAGTACGAGGAGCTGATCGGGGACAAGCCGACGACCTTCGACTGGCCCGAGCTGGACGAACGCCAGGCCGCCGCCATGTGTTACACCTCCGGGACGACGGGCGACCCCAAGGGCGTGGTCTACAGCCACCGTTCGATCTACCTGCACTCCATGCAGGTCAACATGGCCGAGTCGATGGGCCTGACCGACCGGGACACCTCGCTCGTCGTCGTCCCGCAGTTCCACGTCAACGCCTGGGGCCTGCCGCACGCCACGTTCATGACCGGCATCAACATGCTGATGCCGGACCGCTTCCTGCAACCCGCGCCCCTCGCCGAGATGATCGAGAGCGAGAAGCCGACGCACGCGGCCGCCGTCCCCACCATCTGGCAGGGCCTGCTGGCCGAGCTCACCGCCAAGCCGCGTGACGTCTCCTCGCTCACCCAGGTCACCATCGGCGGATCGGCCTGTCCGCCCTCCCTCATGACCGCGTTCGACGAGCTGGGCATGCGGGTCTGCCACGCCTGGGGCATGACGGAGACCTCCCCGCTCGGGACCATCGCCCGGCCGCCGGCCCACGCGATCGGTACCGACGAGGAACTCGGCTACCGCCTCACCCAGGGCCGCTTCCCGGCCGGCGTCGAGGGCCGCCTCACCGGTCCCGGCGGCGAACGCCTCCCCTGGGACGGCGAGTCCGCCGGCGAGCTGGAGGTGCGCGGCGGGTGGATCGCCGGCGCCTACTACAACGGCCCGGACGCCGAACCCCTGCGCCCCGCCGACAAGTTCAGCGCGGACGGCTGGCTGAAGACGGGCGACGTCGGCACCATCTCCCCCGACGGCTTCCTCACGCTCACCGACCGGGCCAAGGACGTCATCAAGTCCGGCGGCGAGTGGATCTCGTCGGTGGACCTGGAGAACGCGCTGATGTCCCACCCCGATGTCGCCGAGGCCGCCGTCGTCGCCGTCCCGGACGACAAGTGGGGGGAGCGTCCGCTGGCCACGGTAGTCCTCAAGGAGGGTGCCACCACCGACTTCGAGTCGCTGCGCGCCTTCCTCGCCGCCGAGGGCCAGATCGCCAAGTGGCAGCTCCCGGAGCGCTGGACGGTCATCGAGTCGGTGCCGAAGACGAGCGTGGGCAAGTTCGATAAAAAGGTGCTGCGCAGGCAGTACGCGGAAGGGGAGCTGGACGTCACCCGGCTCTGAGGAACGCTGCCGCTCCCGCTCCCGCTACAGCTACCGCCGGGGCCGGCGGACGGCGCGACCGTTCACGTGCGTACGACGGGCAGGGCACCTCGCGGCCCCTGCCCGTCGTACGCCTCGTCTTCCCGGGCCATAGGCCTGGTCGTAGCCGCCGTCGTACGCCGTCATCCCGGGTTGTGGGCCGCCCCGCCGTACGCGGTCGTCACGGTCGTAGGCCGCCGCCGTACGTCGTCGTCACCGTCGTGACCCGCCGTACGTCGTCGTCAGCGTCGTAACCCGGCGTACGTCGTCGGCACCGTCGTAACCCCGCCGTACGTCGTCGTCAGCGTCGTACGGCCGTAGTCGTCCATCCGAGGGCCAGCCACGTGCCCGCCACCGCGACGACGCCTCCCCAGCCGAAGTGGGTGAAGGCGAGGCCGGCCAGGGCCGAGGCGGTGGCGCCGCCGGCGAAGCCCGCGACGACGTAGGCGCTGTTGGCGGTGGCCGGGGCGGAGGTGGTCGTCAGGGCGAGGGTCTGGTTGGCGACGTGGGAGGCGACCAGAGCCGCGTGGATCACGGTCGCGGCCACGAAGAGCGCCACGAGCACCTGCCCGCCCAGCCAGAACAGCGGGACCGAGACAGCGGCGAGAAGGTACGCGTTGCGTACGACCTTCGCGGCGCCGAAGCGGTCGACCAGGCCGCCCGCCAGCGGTGCGACCACGCTGGCGGCCAGTCCGAAGAGGCCGAAGAGGCCGGCGGTCGCGGTCGACAGGCCGAAGGGCTCCTCGCCCGTCAGCAGCAGGGCCAAAGAGGTCCACAGGGCGCTCCAGGCGCCGTACATCCCGGCCTGCCGCACGCAGGCCCGCCACAGGTCGGGTGAGCGCCGCACCAGGTCCGGCATCGCGGTGAGACCGGCGAACAGGTGGCCCTCGCGGGGGCGGTGGCGTTCGACGGGGAGGGCCGCTGCCGTCAGCAGGCCCAGGACCGTGGTGAGGACGGCCGCGCCCACGAACACCGCACGCCAGCCGAAGGCCTGCCCGGCCAGTCCGCCGAGGACGCGGGCCGCGACGATGCCGGTGAACAGCCCGGCGATGACGGCGGCCACCTGCCGGGCGCGCCGGTCGGCGGGGGCGCGCTCGGCGACCAGCGGCACCAGGAGCTGCGGGACGACGGTCGCGGCCGAGGAGACGAGCACCGCGGCCGCGAGGGCGGCGGTCCCGGCGGCCGTGGCGCCGGCGAGCAGGGCCGCCGCGGTGACCAGGGAGAGGACGGCGACCAGCCGTCGCCGGTTCACGCGGTCGCCGAGCGGAGCGAAGAAGAGCAGGCCGGCCGCGTAGCCGAACTGCGCGACCGAGGCGATCCAGGCCACGGCCGAGGGCGTCGAGCCGAAGTCGTGGGCGATGAGGGGGAGCAGCGGGGCCGCGAGGTAGATGTTGGCGGCCGTGACGGCGGTGCAGAGAGCGATGAGGACGAGGAGAAGGTCGTTGCGGCGGACCGACGCGGCCGCCGAGGGGACACGCACATCGCGGGCATCCCTGGCATCCCTGGCGTCCCTGGCGTCCCGGGCGTCCCGGGCGTCCCGGTCATCCCGTGCTTCGGAGGCTCTGCGTGCTTCGTGGGTTTCGTGGGCTTTGTGCGGTTCTGTGACTTCGGACGGCATGGCGGCGGTGCTCCTTCGACCGGCTCTGACATCTGGCTATCCGGCAACTAACCAGTTGGTTGGAACGGAGGGAGAACAGTCTGGGGTGAACGCGAATTCCCTGTCAACCAACTGGTTGGTTACGTCTCTCGCTACGATGTCCCCATGGCAACCACCAGGGATCCCGAGGCCACCCGCGCCCGGATCTTCGACGCCGCCGTCACGGAGTTCGCGCGCTACGGCATCGCGGGCGCCCGTATCGACCGCATCGCCGCCGAGGCCAAGGCGAACAAACAGCTCATCTACGCCTACTTCGGCAACAAGGCCGAGCTGTTCTCCCAGGTCCTCGGCCGCCGCATGGTGGACCTCGCCGCCGCCGTCCCCGTCGACCCGGACGACATCGAGGGCTGGCTCGACCGCCTGATGGACTACCACGCCGCCCACCCCGAGCTGCTGCGCCTCCTGCACTGGGAGGGCATCGAGTACGGCCGCGGTGAACTGCCCGACGAGGCGGAACGCCAGGAGCACTACGCGCTCAAGGTCGCCGCCATGCAGGACGGCCAGGACCGGGGAGTGATCTCCGACGCGATCCCGGCCCGCGACCTCTTCTTCCTGCTGATCGCGATGGCCAACTGGGCCGCCTTCGTTCCCCAGATGAGCCGCATCCTGGCGGGCTCCGAGGACACCGACCGCGACCGCCTGCGCACCTCCATCAAGGAGGCGGCACGGCGGCTGGTCGCCCCGTAGCGGCGGCGCACGAATCCGCCGTGGCGGCGCTCCAGGGATCGGCCGTGGCGATCGGCCGGAACGCCGGCCTACGGATAGGCCGTGGCGGGTCCCCAGATCTGGTTGGGCCGACCCCTAGTTGGTGCCGATCCGGGCGAGCAGATCCACGATCCGGCTCTGCACCTCCGCGCTCGTCGACCGCTCGGCGAGGAAGAGGACCGTCTCCCCCGACGCCAGCCGCGGCAAATCCGCCTGATCCACGGCGGCCGTGTAGACGACCAGGGGGGTGCGGTTGAGCTGGCCGTTCGCCCGCAGCCAGTCCAGGATGCCGGACTGGTGGCGGTGCACCTGCATCAGGTCCATCACGACCAGGTTCGGCCGCAGCTGCCCGGCGAGCGTGACGGCGTCCGCGTCGCTCGCCGCCCGCGCCACCTGCATCCCGCGCCGCTCCAGCGTCGAGGTCAGGGCGAGGGCGATCTCGGCGTGCTCCTCGATGAGCAGCACCCGCGGCGGATGCTGCTCGCTGTCGCGCGGCGCGAGCGCCTTCAGCAGGACGGCGGGGTCGGCGCCGTACGCCGCCTCGCGCGTCGCCTGCCCGAGTCCGGCAGTGACCAGCACCGGGACCTCGGCGGCCACCGCGGCCGTCCGCAGCGACTGCAACGCGGTACGGGTGATCGGCCCGGTCAGCGGGTCCACGAACAGCGCGGCCGGGAAGGCGGCGATCTGCGCGTCGACCTCCTCGCGCGAGTGCACGATCACCGGCCGGTAGCCGCGGTCACTGAGCGCCTGCTGCGTATGGACGTCCGGCGCCGGCCACACCAGCAGACGGCGTGGGTTGTCCAGCGGCTCCGGCGGCAGTTCGTCGTCCAGCGGCTGCGGCCGCGGGGGATCCGCGACCTCGACGGCCCCACCGGGACCGTCCAGCGGCTCCGGCCCCTCGGCGGCGTTCTCGTCCGGGGCCCCTATGGCGTACGACCGTCCGGCCCCCTCGGTCCCCGGCCCACCGGGCACGAGCCGTGACTGACCCGCGAGGGAGGGATGCGGTACGGGCGTCGGCGCAGGTGCGGGCACTGGCGCGGGTGCCGTACCGGGCGGCGGTGCCGGTGCCGCGACGGGCTGTGCCGCCGGCGGGGCCTGCGGTACGACGGGCTGCTCGGCCGACGGGTGCGGGCGTGACGTCTGCTCCGGGCGCGTCGTCGGGTCGGGCGGAGTACCCAGCTTGCGACGCCGCCCGGAACCACCGGGGGCGTGTGGGGCGGGAGTGGCCGAGGACTGCGCCAACGGCAGCCCCGGCTGCGACTGACGCGCACCTTGAGCGTGCTGAGCCAGCTGAGCCTGCTGAGCCAGCTGAGCCTGCTGAGCCAACTGAGCCTGCTGTGCCAGCTGTGCCTGCTGGAGTTGTAGTGCTTGCTGGGCTTGCGGGGCCTGCTGTGCTTGCTGCACCTGCGCGGCCTGCCGGGTGAAGGGCACGCCCTGGCCCAGGGTGCGGACACTGATCGCCCGGCCCTGCGTCGAGTTGGGATCCATGGGCTGACCCGCCACGGACTCGGCGGGCAACGGCTGCGCCACCCGCGGCTGCCCGACGGCGGCCTCGGGCGGAAGCGGCGTGCCTCCGCCGGGCGTTGTCGCCGCCGGTGCGGGCTGCGGGGGCGCCTGGGCCGGAGCCGCTTCGGCCGGGAGCGGCTGACCCTGCCCGGACGCGTTCGGTACGGCGGCACTGCCCGGGTGGGCCCCGGAGGCCGCCGCGGGCTGCGCCGGCAGACCGGGGGCCGCTTGGCCGGGGGCCACCTGCGCGGGGATGGGCTGCCCCGCGATGGGCTGCCCGGGCACCGGCTGCCCCGGGACGGGCACGGGGGCGGGTGCGCCGCCCTGCATGGGTACCGGCTGGCCACCACTGCCTTGCGGCTGTGCTTGCGACTGGAGCTGGGGCTGGTGCTGGACCTGGGCCGGTACGGCGGCCTCCGCGGGCTGAGCGACAGCCCGTCGACGGCGACCCGTGGGCGCGGTCGTGGGGTGCGGCTGGGGCGGAGTGTGGTCGTCGGCCTGGTCGTGCGGGACGGCGTCGTGTCGTCCGTGGTCGATCGCGGAATCCTCGGCGAAACCCTGAGCCTGAGCCTGAGCCTGAACTTGCGCCTGCGCCTGAACGGGCGGCTGGGCCTGAACCTGCGCCTGAACGGGCGGCTGACCTTGCGCGGGCACCTGGGCCCGCGCGGGAATCGGAGCCTGCGCAGGCATCTGAACCGCTCCCGGAGCCGGAGCCGGAATCGATCCTGGAGCCGGAATCGGACCCGGAGCCTGCATCGAAGCCGGAGCCGGAGCCGGAACCGCCCCCGGAACCGCACCGGGAAGCGACCCCGGAACCGAACCGGGAAGCGGAATCGGTCCCACTGCCCGGGCCTGCTCGGCAGCACTCGTGCCGACGGGACCGTCCGTCACCCGGTCCGCCTCCGCGGGCGGCAGGGCGAACACCGCACGGGGGCCCGCCTCCTGCGCGGCGGCGCGCTCGTTCGCGGCGGCCAGGGCACGCCGTCGGCGCCCCGTCGGCTGCCCGTCCTCAGCCCCGGACTCTGTCCCCGAACCCGGATTCGCTCCCGCAGCGTTCCCTGTTCCCGTCGCCGGGGCCGCGGCCGGTGCGCCCGGGAGCGCCGGCAGGGCGGGAGACAACGCGTTCTGGGGCTGCTGGCCGGCCGGAGCATGCAGGGCGGCAGCCCGCCGTCCGTCCGGTGCCGGTACGCCCTGCGGCGGAACGGTGCCGCCAAGTCCCGTACCGGAGGCCGCGGTCCCCGCCGCGTGCTCGGCGGCGGTGACGACGGCACCCTCGCTCACTCCCGCGTCGGCTCCGGTGGCCGTCCCCGCGTCGGCCCCGAAGACGGCGACCTCGGCCGACCGCCCACGGCGCCGCCCGGTACCGCCGGAGCCCTCCGCACCCTCGGAACTCTCGTAGCCCTCGTAACTCTCCGCCTCGCCCGCGGCGGGCGACACCTCACCCGGCATCTCGTCCGCCGCCGCGCCCGCGGCCCGCCTGCGCCGCCGTCCGGTCGGAACCGCGGCCTCCGCGTCGGTGCCGCCCTCGGCGCCCGGGCCGTCGCTCTCCAGGAAGGCGTCCACGGAGGACCGCCGGGCCCGCCGACGCCCACCGGCGCCGTACTCGCCCGGGACTTCTTCCGCCGTCGGAACCGCCGAAGCCGCCGAAGCCGCGTCCGTACCGGCCGAGAGGGCGGGCAGAGCGGAGGCAGCCGGAGCAGCCACGGCCCCCGCGCCGCCGCCCAGCGGCACTTCGAGCACGTACGCGCTGCCGCTCATGCCCGGCACCTCGTGCGTCTGCAGCACACCGCCGTGCGCCCGCACGATCCCCCGCACGATCGGTTCGTGCACGGGGTCGCCGCCCGCGTACGGCCCGCGCACCTCGATGCGTACGACCTCGCCGCGCTGGGCGGCCGCCACGACGACCGTGTTGTCCATGTAACCGCCCGCCGAGACGGGTGCGTTGCCGGTGGCGTCGACGCCCGCGACGTCGGCGACGAGGTGCGCGAGCGCGGTCGCGAGGAGTCGTGCGTCGACCTCGGCCTCGATGGGCGGCGCGTGCACGGCGAACTGCACCCGCCCCGGCCCGATGAGCTCGACGGCACCGTCGACCCCGGCGGCGACGACGGCGTCGAGCATCACCTTGGTCCGGGTGATGACCTCCGAACCGGTGTCGAGCCGCTGGTAGCCGAGGACGTTGTCGATGAGCGTGGTGATCCGCGAGTAGCCGGCCGACAGGTGATGGAGCACCTGGTTGGCCTCGGGCCAGAGCTGACCGGCGTCGTCCGCGGCGAGCGTGGCCAGTTCGCGGCGCAGTTCGTCCAGAGGGCCGCGCAGGGAGCCCCCGAGCAGGGTGAGCAGCTGCTCGTGCCGCCCGGCGAGCGCCTCGAAGCGGTCCTTCTCCCGTTCCGCGAGCGCGGCGTAGCGCTCCTCGCGGGCCGCGAGTTCCTCCTCGTGCCGCTCGCGCAGCCCCTCGAGCTCGGTGACGTGCTGCTGGCGCAGCGCGGTGAGGTCGGAGGCGTGCTCCTCGGAGAGTTTCTCCAACTCCTCCGTGTGCCGCTTCTCGACGCCGTCCTTCTCCTCGGCGAGGGCGTCGAAGGGCCGCCGGTCGGTGAAGGTCATGACGGCGCCGACGAGCTGATCGCCGTCGCGCACGGGTGCGGTCGTCAGATCGACGGCGACCCTGTCCCCGCTCTTGGACCACAGCACCTGCCCGCGCACCCGGTGCTTGCGCCCGGAGCGCAGGGTGTCGGCGAGCGGCGACTCGTCGTACGGGAAGGGCGAGCCGTCGGCGCGCGAGTGCAGCACGAGGGTGTGCAGTTCCTTGGCGCCGAGATCACTGGCCCGATATCCCAGTATCTGGGCGGCGGCCGGATTGACGAGGACGATCCGCCCGTCGGTGTCGGTGCCCACGACGCCCTCGGACGCGGCCCTGAGGATCATCTCGGTCTGCCGCTGCGACCGCGCCAGCTCGGCCTCGGTGTCGACGGTGCCGGACAGGTCGCGTACGACGAGCATCAGCAGTTCGTCGGAGGCGGAGGAATAGCCGTAGCCGTCGTAGGCCTGCTGGCCGTTCTCGAGGTTGGCGCTGGTGACCTCGACCGGGAACTCGCTGCCGTCGGTGCGGCGCGCGACCATCCGGGTGGGCTTGGTCCGGCCGCGCGGGTCCATGTGATCGGGCCGCCGCATGGACCCCGGGATGAGCTTGGAGTCGAACTGCGGCAGCAGATCGAGCAGCCCCCGCCCCACCAGAGCGGTACCCGGCGTCTCGAAGGCCTCGAGCGCGATGGTGTTCGCGTTGACGACGGTCCCGTTGGCGTTGACCAGCACCAACGCATCGGGAAGCGCGTCGAGTATGGCTGCGAGGCGAGCAGCGCCTCGGGATGGCCTGCTGCTCACGAGTCGCTTCCTCCCTGTTACCGCACCTTGCCGACCGTTCGGGCCATCTTGCCAACCGGCCCGCACCGTGTCACGCGAGGGAGTCTAAGGGCTGGGATCCCGTCGGCGGCGCCGGATGAGAGGGAGCTCGCACGACGAAGTGACACAGAACGTATGTCCTCACCTGTCGTGGCCTGTCCCTGCGCGGGACGACCGGCTCCCGCGCCCCTCCCGCGACCTGCCCCGACTTCGCGGGACCTTCGCGCGACCTTTACGGAACCGGTGCTTCCGCCACGATCCCTCTGTACGCGCCCGACGGGGGCGGGGGCGGGGACGAGGGACGGCGGACGGGGGACGGGAACGGGGATGTGGACGGGGCCTGCCGGGGAAGCGGGCGCGGGATCGCGGAGCCGCGGGGTCGCGGGGTCGCGGGTCAGCGGGCGGTTGCCGCCGGACGCAGATCGGGCAGCAGCGGCACGAGCCGGTCCCACCGCTCGATCTCGCAGCCGTTGCTGCGGTCGTACGTCGCGTCGACCGGGTGCCCGGCCCAACGGCCCGTGACGTGGGCGGTGGCCGGTCCGCCGTACCGCATGGTGCAGACGCCGCCGCTGGGCGCGGGCGCGAAGGTGTCCGTGCCCCACCGGGTGTTGCGGTCCACCGCACGACAGGCGCCTCCCACGTCCGGGTGACTGCCTCGGCCAGGGTGGCAGTACACCTCGAACGTCCCGTCGGCCCGCCCACCGGCGTGCCGGACGGTGACCGTGAGGTGATCAGTGGAGACCTGGTCCTCCTCCCGGACCGGCGGAGGCGCCAGCGGGACACTTTCACCCAGCGGGGTGAGGACGGCGCCGGCGGTGACGGCAGTACGGGCACTGCCGTCACCGCTGTCACCGTCGGCACTGCCGGTGACGGCCGCCCCTGCGTACGCGACGACGGGCCCGGTGGCCCCCGAGGCGATCACGACGACGCAGGTGGCGGAGGCGGCGACGGCGAGCCGTCGGAGCGGGATGACCTGAAACATGACAGGACTAACGCCACACCCCGGACGACGTTGCGCCCCGACAAGCGCTTTGCCCTGCGACCCACCTGCCTAGTACCGTGGACGGCGATTGGTGACACGCCGCTCGACTGTGTCATCATCTGCACGCACCACTCGCACACACGCGAGCGGTTGTGCTGGAGGCGTCGCCTAGTCCGGTCTATGGCGCCGCACTGCTAATGCGGTTTGGGACTTCAATCCCATCGAGGGTTCAAATCCCTCCGCCTCCGCGTGATCACCGAAGCCCCGGTCCACCCGACCGGGGCTTCGTCGTTCCCCCGCCCCGCGACCAGGCCCCTCACAGGCCCTCAGAGAGGCGTTTTCGCAGCTCACAAGCGGTATGGCAAACGGATTTCACATGTCGGCGGCAGTCATGTAATGTTCTTCCTGTCGCCGCGAGCGGGCCGGAAGGGCCGAGAGCGAAGACAGAAAAACCGAATAAACAAGCACTCGTAGCTTAACGGATAGAGCATCTGACTACGGATCAGAAGGTTGCAGGTTCGAATCCTGCCGAGTGCACACAGGTCAAAGGCCCCGGAGAGATCCGGGGCCTTTGGCGTTTCCGTGCCGTACAGCAGCGAAGTACAGCAACGGTTGATGTCAGACGTTGATGTCAGCCCGTCGGGCCGCCGCCCATGGCTTCGGACAGCTTGCCGAGCGCGGCGCGCACCTCCTCCTCGCTCGCCTCCGCGTAGACCTCCATCGTCATGGCGATCTGTGAGTGCCGAAGGATGCGCTGTGCCACTTTCGGGTGGACCTTGAGCGCGACGAGGAGCGAGCTACACGTGTGCCGGGTGTTCCTCAGGGGGATCACACGGAGGCCGGCCCGTCGGGCCCGCAGTGCGAACATGCGCGTGAGGTTCCCCGGCTCGATGGGCGTCCCGTACTTCGTGGTGAAGACCAGGCCGCGGGTGTCCTGCCAGAGCTCCCCGGCCGCCTTCCGGTCTCCCGTCTGCTGGGCGTGCCGCATGCGGAGTGCCTTGAGGCAGAACGCTGGGAGCGGAAGGAAGTCGTCCGACTCCTCCGTCTTCGTCTCGCGGTGGAGGATCTGACGGCCCGCCCGCTGAATCTGGTGATCCACGTACAGCTCGCCCGCGTCGAAGTCGATCGACTTCCAGGTGAGCCCCAGTACTTCACCCCGACGCAGGCCGAGCGAGAGCACCAGGACCCAGGCGGCGAACAGAGGATCTTCCCGTGTGAGTGCGTCAGCGAGGAAGCGCCCCGCCTCGACCACGGACCACGGCTTGACGCGCTTACGGCGAGGCTTGGGGACCTTGACCAGAGAGGCCACGTTCTTGCTGATCTCCTCCTCGGTCACGGCGTGGGTGAGCGCGGCCCGCAGGGCGTCACGGGCGGCCTGGACGACCCGCCGGGACGGAAACGCCTCGCAGCACTCACCGACGGCACAGCAGCGCTGCCGTGGCTCGGGTCGCTTGGCGTCCTTACCCTGGGCGCAGCACTGGCAGATGCCAGCCAGCTTGGTCAGCCACTCGCGCACGTCCCGGACGGTCAGCTTGTCGAGCCGCTTCGAGCCCAGGTGCGGGGCGATGTAGAGCCGCACGGAACCCTCGTACGAGACGTAGGAGAGCGGCGCGAGGTTCGGCTTGACGATCGACTCCAGCCAGTAGGAGAGAAACGCCGCGACCGTGCGGTGACGGGTCTGGACAGGGCCCTTGGTCGCCTCACCGTGCAGCTTGATCCACTTCTCGTGAACCTCCTCACGGGTCTTGCCATAGACGTACTTCCGCTTGCGGTCGCCGTCCGGCGTGGTCACCCAGACGTACGCGGCGAAGCCGTTTTTGTAGACGTAGATCGATCCTTCGCCGTTGGCGCGCTTCCCGCTCATGCCGCCCACCCCTCGGCGTCGGTCGCGCAGCGGTTCACGTACTCGTCGACCCAGGCCGGGAGGACGCGCCGGTTGCGGCCGATCTTCACGGAGCGGATCTCGCCGCTCAGGATGAGCGCCTTTGTCTTGGAGAGGCCGAAGCCGAGCATTTCGGCGACCTCGGCCGTCGTGTGCCACTTCCGCTGAATCGTCACCGTGGTCACTTGGTGGCTTCTCCTTCGGGTTCGGGGGAGGGGGTTGGGCGTGAGGCGGCGAACAAG
The DNA here is from genome assembly GCF_042737375.1 of Streptomyces sp. NPDC060000. Classification (NCBI taxonomy): domain Bacteria; kingdom Bacillati; phylum Actinomycetota; class Actinomycetes; order Kitasatosporales; family Streptomycetaceae; genus Streptomyces; species Streptomyces sp. NPDC060000. The sequence goes on along the minus strand of NZ_JBHWUU010000003.1, from coordinate 22,995 downwards.
GCTTCTGCGGCGGTCAGGCCGGTGCCGGCGAAGCGCCAGTGCGAGAGGACGAGGACGGTGTCCGGGTCCGGGAGGGGGTGGCCGGCCAGGGCCGCGCGTTCGCGGGTGAGTGCCTCGTTGTGGTCGGCGCGTTCTTGGCGGAGGGCGCCGAGGGTGACGGAGTACGCGCGGGATTTCGTCGAGAAGTGGCCGCGGAAGCCGAGCATGTGGGCCCACTTGCGCAGCCGGAGTTCTTCGAGTTCGGGCAGTCCTCCGAGGTGCCAGCAGGTGAGGATCACGCGGCGGGCGTGGTCGGTGACGTCGGTGCCGATCAGGTCGGTGATGGGGTTGCGGATCGGGCGGTCGATGGTGCCCGTCGCGCTCTCCGCGCCCTTGGTGGCGTACTTGGCGATGTAGGCGGCGACCGCCCGGCTGCTCAGGTCGGTGGTTCCGGCGAAGTCGGCAGAGCGGATGGGGCGGATATCGAGCTGTTCGCCGAAGCGGAAGGTGTGGGCACGGCCGTCGAGGGTCGGGCCGGGGGTCTCGGCGAGCCGGGCGGCCGAGCGGATCGCGTCGGTGAGGAGTTCTGTCGTGGCCCAGACCGGCGGGGAGTCCTCGGCGCCTTCGGGGCCGTCGAGGCGGATCACGGCATGGAAGTGCACGGCTCCGCGCCGCTGGTACTCAGCGACCTTGGCGTACGAGAGCTTGAGGCAGTGGCGCAGTTCGGAGCGGGTGATGCCCGCGCGGGAGGCGATCTGTTGGCGTAGGTAGGTGGTGAACCTGGCCCACAGGGCACCGGCGTGCGCGTTCCAGAGGACGGCGTCGCGGTAGTCGTATCGCTCCGGGTTCAGCGGGGTGCCGAGGGCGGGGTCGTCGTCCGGGTGGAGGCGTCCGCAGCGGCAGCGACCGCCGCCGGGCCGGTTGTGGACGGGGCCGAAGGAGGGAGCGGTGAAGGTGGCGAAGACGCGGGGGTGTTGGGCGACGTCCGGGCCGATTCCCTTGCCGCCGCTCAGGCCTGCCGTGACGAGGTGGAACGTGTCCTTGCGGTAGACCTCGGCGCAGGCGGCGCAGCGGGTCGCGCGGCGGTTGTTGCAGCGGATGAGGAGCTGTCCGGCGGGAAGGTCGCGGTCGAAGATCTCGCGGACGATCTCGCCGGTCGCGGCGTGGACGTCGAGGCGGTGACCCTCCATCCGTACGGGCCGCTCGCAGCCGCCGAGGCGCTGAACCTGGTGTGCGTAGGTGCTGAGGTCGCTGTGCTGGGCGAGGGCCGCCAGTTGGCGGATGGCTCCGGTGGGAGCCTGGGGGCGCATGTGCGGGTTCCTCCTTGGAGGGACGGAAGTTCGGGACGTACACCCCGGCCTGCATAGGGGGCTAGACAGCGTGGGCAAGCCGAGATGCTGCGCAGATGAGGTCAGCGGTGGTCGCTCTTGAGGATCGAGCGGACGACGGCCGCGCAGACGGCCACGGAAGCGGCAGTGACGGCGACCGCCAGGAGCATGGAGACCAGGACGGCGCCGACGACCATGACCAGGGCTCCCCCACCGGCGGCGAGGGTGAGCATGCTGCCTGGGGTGAGTTGGACCGCCGGCCGGTTGGTGGCGGGGGCCGCCGGTACCGGTACCGGGACGTAGGCGGTGGGGTGGTAGACCGACGGGCTGTAGGTCACCGGGGGCGTGCTGGCGGGCATCGGGGCGGTGTCCGGGCGGGGGTACTTGGGGGTGAACACGGGGCGGTCCCTTCTGCGGATCAGTCGAGGAGGGTGGCGACGGCGGGGGCGAGAACGCTGTTGGCGACGAGGTAGCCGCCGAGGAGGAGCAGGGCGACCAGCCACCACGGCGGGCGGGCGAGCTGGATGCCGAGGACGGCGACGACGAGCACGGCGAACCAGAGCGGGACAGTCATGGCAGCGGTCTCCTGTCAGGCCTTGCAGCGGTGGGTGCGGGCGGCGAGTTCGGCGGCGGCGCGGCTGTCGTACTCGGTGGAGAAGTCGCAGCGGGGTGCGGTGCAGGCGGCGAGGTGGCGGTTGCGGCCGCGGGCGATGTACGAGGCGACCTGCACGGGGCCGATGCGGCGGACGTTGCGGAAGCGCGGGTTCACGGTGTCGTCCCTTCTCAGAGGTGGGCGGCGACGGATTGGGTCATGGACGGGGGAAGGCCGAGCCGGGCACGTAGGGCGTCGGGGTCGGCAGGGCGGCCGGTAGTGGCGTGGTGTTCCTCGGCCAGGACCCGGACGCGGTCGACGAGGGCGGGCGGCAGGGAGACGGCCGGAGGGGAGGGAGTCGGGGCGGGGGCAGGAGCGGCTGTGATCGGCTCGGCAGCGGGTTCCGGGGTCGGTTCCGGCTCGTTGGACGGTGCCGGGAGCGCGTCACGGTGGGGTTCCTCTGCGGCGGTCGGTGGCGGGGGCGTCTCCGTTTCCGTGGGTGCTACCGGGGTGCGGGGGGTGTGGGCGAGGAGGGTTCCGCCGAAGAAGGCGACGGCGGGCCAGCCGGCCACCACGACGCGGAGCGACGCGGGCACGTGGTCCAGGTCGAGGAGCCCGGCAGTGGCGACGTTCGCGCCGAGGGACGCAGCGAGGGCGACCAGGAACCACAGCCGCGGTCCCCCGGCCGGATGCCCGGCGCGCTGCTGTTCCCGCATCCGACGCCAGGCGGCGACCAACAGCAGGTCGACGCTGACCGGGTAGGCCCACGCCTTCCACCCGCCCTGTCCGGCCGCGTCTGCGAGGTCGTGCAGGTGGGAGAAGGACAGGGCACCGGCGATGACGGCTTGGACGATCACCGCGTCTACGCGGGAGAGCTGGGCACGCATCGGCTCGCGTTCCCTTCCGTGCGGTCAGTTGGCGGATTCGAGGGAATCGGCACGCTCACGGGCCAGGCGGGCCACCTCGGCGGCTTCGGTGTCGCCAGGCGTGCGAGCCGCGATGCGCTCCAAGACGTCCGCCTTGCGGATCATGAGCGCCGCGTACTCGGCGGAAGTGCGGTTCGGGCTCTGACTGAGTGCGGCCAGGTCGGCGATGAGTGCGCTGACCTCGGCGATGGAGGGGCGTGACATGGGCTTCCTTCCGGTTCGAGGCATGGGAGGGGTAGGGACGTGGCGCGAGGCGGTCACGCCGACCGTGGGGAGGGGTGCGGTTACTCGGTCACCGGGCGGGCGGTGGGCACGGCCGGAGCGGCGGCGGGAGAGACCGTCCCGGGGACTCGACGGCGACGGCGGCGGGCCGGAAGGCGTCGAGGCGGGGCAGTTCCGGTACCAGGGCGGCGGTGTCGCGGCAGACGGCCGCCGCTTCGTCGAGGGTGAGGTGCGGCGAGCGGGCGCGGGACCAGCCGCCGGAGGAGTCGCCGACGATCGCGACGCCGGGCCGTTCGGCCGGGATGGAGGTGGCCGCGAGGGCCGCTTCCGGGGCGATGTCGGCGAGCGCCATGTTCGCCGAGGACTCGTCATTGACCCGGTGGCAGATGCGGCCGGTGAGCTGGGCGCGGAGCATGGTCGCGCCCTTGCCGAGTTCAGAGCCGAAGCGCTGCCCGCACACCTCGAGATAGATGCCGGCCGCCCGGCCGAGCTGGGCGATACGGATCAGCTTGGTGACCATGGCATCGCGTCGCTTCTCGTCGTCCCGGCTCGCGGCGAGGAACAGTTCCGCGACCTCGTCGACGACGACCACGACCGGCACCGGCCGCACCGCGTCCGGCAGCCCCCACACGTCCGAAGTGAGCACGGCGTCCGGGCCCGCAGCGGACGAGAGCCCGATGAGGCGGAACCGTGCCTCCATCTCTTCCAGCAGGACGTCAAGGAGTTCGTTCGCCCGGTCCGGGGTGTCGGCGAGCGCGGACAACCGGGGTGCGAACGGCGCGAGTTCGACACCCCATTTGCAGTCGACCCCGACGAGCACGACCCGTTGCCGGGCCAGGCCGCACACCAGGTTCCGCAGGTAGACAGACTTGCCGGACTGCGTCGCTCCGAGGATGAGTTCATGCGGCACGGCACGGAAGTCCCGTACGTGCCACCGTCCGTCATCCCGAAGCGCCAGCGGAAGGGTGAGCGGCCCGCGCTGCTTCCAGCGCCGTGCGGGCTGCACGTCGGAGAGCACGTCCCAGCCGATCAGCCGCAGTTCGAGCCAGCCCGGCTTGGTCGGACGGATGTGCACGGCGTGCGCGGCCCAGGCGTGGCGCAGCCGGTCGGCCGAGGCCATGAAGTCCTCGGGAGCCTGCCCGGTCGCCATGCGCAGCCGCATCACGAGCCCGGACCCGGTCGGCCACGGCAGCGACCGCCGCGGCGGGACGGGGGCGGCTTCCCGCCCGATCATCCGGGCCGTGGCCCGACGTACGGCCGAGGCCGGGACCGTCAGACCGCAGGCGTCCATCGTGGCCCGGTAGGTGGTGAGCACACGCAGCGCCACGAACGGATAGCCGACCAGCCACCAGAACGCGACCGGTGCGCGCCGGCGCAGGAGCAGCAGGGCGGCGAGTGCCAGCAGGCACAGCGTCAGCGTCCAGACTGTGTCGGTCATGGCGTTCAGCCCTGCACCGGAGCCGGAGCGTTGACCATGACGGCGTCCGCCCGGTAGGCGATGCCGTGACGCATCCGCCCGCCGAACTCGCTCTCCCACGGCCGGGCGATGAGGCCCGGCAGGATGACCGGAGCTCCCATCACCAGGCCCTCACCGATGCCCTTCTCGGGAACGGTGACCTTGATCATGTCCGAACCGCCCGCCGCGATGAACACCAGCTCCAGCACCATGAGCCGGTCGTTGGTCACCGGGTCGATGGCGATCTCACCGGTTTGACGGTCCCTGACCTTGACCTCGGGCAGCTTCGTGACCAGCAGCGTCGCAGCCGAGGAGTCAACGGGGATAACGCGCATTTCGTGAACCTCGTTTGGTCGGCGACGCCTTGTCAGCGCCGCACCGAACTGGATACCCCCCTAGACAGCACAGGGAGCGACCCGCCCTAACTGTCTAGGGGGATTGACGAAGACGATAGCCCGACGGGCCGTCAACTGTCTAGGGGGGTATACGTGCGAGTCTCGATGCGCTCGCTCGCGCTACGGCAGCACCAGGTGCAGGGCGGTCGCGTCATCCCCCGACTTGCCCCGCGGCCAACGCCGTCCCTCAGGGTCGCCGGCCTCGACCTCTCGAACGCGACGAAGAAGCTCACGGGGGCCGGACGAGGTGAGTACGGCCAACGTCTCTTGCCAGGTGGCGACTTGGAAGCGGTCGACGAGACGCGTTGCGCCGTCGCTCATCAGCGTCACGGACGTCAGCGACTGCAGCGGCGCCGCCCCAGTGAGCGCATGTTCGGCCGCGCGTGGTTCAGGCCCAGCGATCCAGAAACCGCCCGGCTCGTTGCGGAATTCCGTCAAGACGTTCCGGTACTCGGCCAGGGCGGCGGCGTGTTCCGGCGAGCCGGTAGGCAGCGCGTCGACCGGCCCCCGCAACCTCCTGCCGACTTCGTCTAGGCGGCGGTCGGTGACCACGGTCGTAACGCCGTCCCGGTCGGCGAGGAGAAGGGACGAGTCCCCGAGTACGAGGTACTCCAGAGCTCCCGCGTCCATCCGGACGGCGACGACCGTACTCGTCGGGCTGGCGCGAAAGGTCAGGTCACAGGTGTCCTCGTGCAGGGACCGGACGGCGCGGATCGCGTCGGCGAGGCAATCGGCGAGAGGCCGGGCGGGGTGCGCCGTGATGGTGCTCAGCAGCAGCCCGCCCAACGTCGCGGAGAACCAGGCGACGCCATGCGTACACCCGGTCTCCGCGCCGGCCACTCCGGCACCATCGAGGAGCACTGCCGCCCCAGGAGTGGCAGCGGCGAAGTCCTCGTTGTCCCGGCCCGCCTCGCCGGGCAGCGAGTCGAGGGCGACCCTCACGCCGAAGGATCCTCTTCGTGCCGGTAGAGGGGAGTGAGCAGTTCGACCGACTGCGGCTCGCTGGTCTCGGGGTCGTAATCGACGCCCACCAGCGCGGAGAAACGATGATCGCCCACCTGCCCCCACAGCGCGTTCAGGTCGGACGCGAGCAGCTGCACGACGCCCAGGGAGCCCTGCGTGTGGATACCGGCGATGGCGAGGAGCGAGCCCTGGCCGTCGGGGCGCGGCAGCCTGCCGACGTATCCCACGTCGTACGGGCGGGCAGGGTCGCTGTCCTGCCCTGACTGGTAGACGGTGCCAGTTCGCCGGTCCACGACCGTCCAGGGCCCCGCTTCCGCGCGTTCCCAGCGCAGTACGGGATCCTGCGCGTAGGTGTCCCACATCTGCTGAGACATACGCGGGCCGCAGACGACCACCAGGCCGTCACGGTTGAGGTCGATGTCACCGCTCACCGGCACGTGCTCCGAGGTGACGTCGAGACCGTAGGACCGGGCAAGGTCTTCAAGGCTCTTCCCGGAACTGACGTCGTCCACGGCGACGACCGTACGGCCGCGCTCGTCGTCCCGCCGCAGCGGAGTAGCGACGATGACCGCACCTCGCCCGAGGAAGGACCCTTCCGGCGCCGGCCCGGTGTGGCGGATCTGATGGATCCGCCCGCGGCTCAGTCCGGCTTTCGTCGCGATCTGTGCGTAAGAGAGCCCTTGGGCATGGAGGTCTTGGACCACGCGCCGACGGAGCCTGGCCAGCTCCGTGACCTCCTGCTGTGCGTCGGCCAACCGGGTCGTGACCTCCCGCAGGAGCAGGTACGGATCATCGATCGCCGTGATCCGCTTCAACTCGTCCGACATGATCACACCTCCTAGAAGTACCCAGGAGTCTAGGGCCCTAGACGGTACGGGCGGGAGACGCCGCCCGGAACGAACGCCGATCACGTAGAACCTGGCCCTGCGCCGAGGTACACCGCGGGGGCTCACCCTCCACTGTCCACGAGGCGACTGCGGACCACCACTGAGCGGGACGCCATCACACACCCACCCGCGCCAGGTCGGCCCAGACACAGCGCCCGCCGGCGGGCCGGTCCTGCACGCCCCAGTCCTTGGCGCAGGCTGCGATCAGCATCAACCCGCGGCCGCCCTCCTCGACCGAACTGCGCACGCTGCGAACCTGGGGCTCATCGTCGCCGCCCTGGTCGATCACCTGAATGCGCACCAGGTCATCACCGAAGCCGACGACCACGAGGAACCATCCGCGATACCAGCCGCTCCGCGAGTGCCGTACGGCATTGGCAGCGAGCTCGCCGACGACCAGCACGGCATCGTCGACGAGGTCCGAACCCTCATCCTCAAGCAGGGCGCGAACGAAGTGACGGGCCTCCGCCACCTGCCACGCCAAGCCGGGAAACATGCGGCACCAACTCTTGAGCATGGGAAACACCTACTCCTTGTCTAGGGGGCTAGACGACAGGAGCAGAGTATTCCCAGGCGCGACAGTTGAGCCAGGCATCTTGAGGAATTATTCCTCTATCGGGTGGTCGGTGGCTCCAACTCTTGGAACTCCCGCATCACGCGAAGCAGCAGCTCCCGAACCTCAACCCCGAAGATCGCAGCCTCCTCGAAGCGGCCGAAGGTCTCCGCATACGCTGCGACCGCGGTGGCATCCTCCAAGACCCGCTCACCACGGAAGGTCTCGACCACGACCGCCGCCCCGTCGCACAAGGTGAACCCGTGACGAGGCATGACCGGCACCCGCCGCCGCCACGGAATGACCCCGATGCGTACGGTGCTGAGACTGTCGACGGCCAACAGCCGGTCGAACTGGGCAAGCATCAGCGCGGGGTTACCCGGCCACGTCCTCAACACGGCTTCTGTCAGCACGAACACCGATTCCCGCCCCGGCTCGTACAAGACGCTTTGCCGCTCCACACGAGCAGCGACAGCCCGACCGACAGCCTCAGGGGTCGAGTTGGGCGTGCTCTCGAAGACGTGACGGGCATACTCCGCGCTCTGGAGCATGGCCGGCAGGGCGACGCACTGAAACGAGCGCACCAACCGTGCGGACCGAACCGCTTCGTTGAGAGTTGCCCCCGCCGGTCCCGCGTCACCGGATACTTCGACGGTGTCCGGAGCAGCTTCCACGGCGACCAGGAGGTCACGTACCTCGCGGGTGGTCGGCTCGTCGAGGCCGAGAGCGCGGGACAAGCGGCCCAGGACGTCAGCACTGGGGACCATGCGCCCGTTCTCCACCTTGGACACGGTCGGTTGTCCTACGTCGGCCCTCTGAGCCAACACGGCACCCGTCAGTCCGGCTTCCGCACGAAGTACCCGAAGGCGTGCCCCGAGCGCCTTCATGCGCTGCTGCCGCTCACTCCCCATACCCAGGGTTGTACACCACGACGCAGCCAGCACCGGGGCCCGGAGGTCTAGATGATCAAGAGGGGCACATCATGATTCAAACTTTCTCTACTGGTTCAAGGCGGCTCGCTCCGCTCCCCGCACGCGGCCCGGCCCCCGGCCGGGCCTGCGCTCCTGTCTCCGCCCCGCTCCAGCCCGGCCGGTGTCCGTGCCGCGCGCACAGCAACGAGCCGAACCACGAGGGGACTGCCGCATGGGATGGCCACGGTCAAAACAATGCCTCCGGCGGGGGATCGGCCGGCACCGGGATGAAGGGGGCTCCGTTCCCGGCTACCGGTCCGTAGTGGCGTGCGCGGGGTGCTCCCATCCCGCCCACCGTCGACCCAGGCAGAGCCGAGCAGACGCGGCCCATGGCGTCCAGGTCGTTCGTACAGTGGCGCGCTCCACCTGGACGCCATGAACCACGCCCGCTCCACGGTGCGTGGGTCGACGGCGGACGGGATGGGAGCTGGGGAGAGTGGTGGGTTGATCAGGCAGGTCCCCGCCACGTAGCTCTTGCGCCAGCATGAGCTCATGGACGATGGCGATGAACTCGAAGTGATCCAGCACGAGTTGTCTCGTATCAAGAAGCAGCGCCGGGAGCTCAGGGCGGCGGAATACGAGCTCACGAAGCGGGCCCGGGTATTGGCTGTTCGGGCCCTGATCGCCGGGTTGCCTGTGGAGGAGATCGCGTCTGCCAGCGGGTACAGCAGCAGCGTTGTAGGGAAGTGGAAGAAGTCGCTGACGGCGGTCCAGCGGCACAAGGCGCTTGAGGAGACGCGCTTTCTTCAGAGAGTTGCGCGCCGTGGGCAGACGTCCGCTCGCCAGCGATCACGCATGCGACGAGTTCGGGCGGTAACCCAAGAACCGGGATGGAAGGCTCAAGTAGCGCCGTGGGTGAGCAAGAAGCGCCGACGTTGATGTGATGCGCATCACTCTTGTTCTCGTGGTATGCGCGCGCGCCCGTGCGGGCGCGCGCACTCAGAAGCGTTTGGATTTCGGAGCGTCAATCTCCGCTTTTGGAGGACCAGTTCAGGCGCTTCCTGCTGCCTAGACTCGGACATGTCGAAGGCTCCCAACTCGACCAAAGCCTCCTACAGCAAGTGGTCGAGGGGAGCCCTCGTCAACGAGTCCATCCAGCGATGAAGGGAACCCGTATGTCTGGTAAGGGTAAGCGAACTAACGTCAGTAGGCTCGCCGGCCTCGTGCCGGTTCGCTACCGCAGCATCACCGGTGAGCAGATCCAAGTGTTCGTTGCCCGCCATGCCGTGATCGGATTTCTCACGGGGGTGGGGAGCGCGGTTGGCGCACTCTTCGTGCGGACGCTGATCGGGTAGTCGCTCCGTTGCTGCCGGCGAGCGGCTGGTGCGTACAGCAGCGAAGCACAGCAACCACAGCAACCGCCTACACCCGGCATGGCCCATCAGCACCCGTCAGGCAGCCTGTATGACCGTCGATGCCCGATCTCTGTAGAGCTACGGATCAGAAGGTTGCAGGTTCGAATCCTGCCGAGTGCACACACGTCAAAGGCCCCGCCGGTTCATCCGGCGGGGCCTTTGACATCTGCGGCTGACATCTGCGGCTGACATCAACGCGGTCAGAAACTCGGATCACCCCTTGGTGTCCGGCTCCTGCTCGCCGTCTGACTCCTCTTCCACCGAAAGCTGACACCGTTCAGCCGGGCTGCTTTCAGTCGTGAGTTCCAGGCGTCCGCCCACTCCTGGCCCTTTCGCGCGGGGGCCAGGCGTACAGCGGTGTCGTCGGGTGCAGTCAGGTCTTCGGAGGTGTGGGGTCGGTGTCGTGGAGGCGGAGTTCCTCTCGGTAGGTGTGGGCCAGGGTCGTGGCGCGGGTGAACCAGTCCGTCAGGACGGCGATCTCCGGGGGGGAGTAGTCCGCGAAGAGGGCGTTGAGGCGGGCGTAGTACGGCTCGTAGAGGGTGTGGGCGCGGGCGACCGCGGAGGGGATCGCGGCGACGCGGACCCGGCGGCGGTCCTCGAGGTCGGGCCGGCGGGTCACGTAGCCGGCGCGTTCCAGGCGGTTGAGGATGCCGGTCACGGCGCCTGTCGTGACGTGGACGCGGGCCGCGAGGTCGCCGGCGGTGAGCAGGTTCTCGCCGGCCTGGATGACGTAGGCGAAACAGGTCAGGTCGGTGACGTTCAGACCCAGGCGCTGGGCCATCTCCTGTTGGCCGACCATGCTGGCCGCGATGAGGTCGTCCATCGCCGCGAGCGCTTGAGCGGGGGTGGCGGCGGGGCGGCCGCTGTGCGGATCGCTGCGCGGCAGTGACGGCTCGGCTGGCATCTCGGGCTCTTGTTCCTTGCTCAGAGGTCTGCGGGTCTGCGGGTCTGCGGGTCCGCGGATGGGCGGGTTCTCGGATCTGCGGGATTGAGGCAGGCGGCTTGTTTCTGCTGGGTCCTTGTTATCCGACTTCTGTTTCTCTTACCTTGTAAGAGGTTAAGTAAGGCAACTTCTTAGAGGGAGAGGGAAGCGTGGCCGGTCATCTGTACGACGAGGGACATACGGTCGCCGGCTGGACGGGCGTCGGCATCGCGACCGTCGGGACCGCCGTGGTGGGGGTCGGGGTGTGTGCCGTTTCCGGGGTGTTCCTGGTCGGGGGGCTCGTCATCGTGGGGGTGGGTGCGCTGGTCACCTGGGGGCTGCATCTCGCCGGGTGGGGCAAGCCGCCGGGGGTGCGGCCCCGGGCGGAGTGGGGGATGCGGGTCCGGGACCCGTGGGCGAGGGGCGGGCATCCGGGATGTGTCGGGTGCCGGCTCGCGGGGCGTGCGCCCGAGGTCGTGCCCGTGCTGTCAGTGGCCGGGCCTACCGTTGTGGGTGATGGCACAGGCATGGAAGTGCGCGGGGCTGAGGTGGTCGGCGGAGGGGCCCGAGCTGATGTGGGACGGGGGGCGTCGTAGCCCGCTGTCCTGGGGGCAGCGGGTCTCCTTCGGGGTGGTGGAGGGGGGTGTGCGGGAGTGTGCCGGGGCTCGGGGGCATGCGTGTCCCCGGCGGGTGGTCGTGCCGGGCAGGAGCGCGGGCGGGCGGTGCGAGGAGTGCGGGCGGCTGGACCGGGCGCACTCCGTCGCCGCGGACCGGGTCGCCGACGATCCACGGCCGTACCGGGTGTACCTCGCGTGGTTCGGGCCCGGTCTGGTCAAGGTCGGGATCACGGCGGTCGAGCGGGGCTCGGTGAGACTGCTCGAACAGGGCGCCGTCTGCTTCAGCTGGCTCGGCAGCGGGCCGCTGATGGCCGCGCGGCGCACCGAGGAGCTGCTGCGGGCCGCTCTGCGCGTGCCGGACCGGATTCCGTACGCCGAGAAGCGGGCGGTGCGGGCCGCGCTGCCGGGAGTGGAGGAGGAACGGGCCGGTGAGATAAGTGAGGTGTACGGGCGGGCCGTGGAACTGGGCGGCTGGCCAGAGTCGTTGGAGCGTGCGCCGTTCCGATCCGTGGATCACGTGCGGGCGTTCGGGCTCGCCGGGGCGCCGGCCGCCGTCGGGGAGGTGCGGGAGCTCATCCCCGGGGGCGCGGTGAGCGGGGAGCTCGTGGCGGCCGCCGGGCCCGATCTGCATCTGGCCACCGGGGACGGGGTGATCGTGCTCGACACGCGGTTGATGAAGGGGTGGCAGCTGGTTCCGGTGGAGGGCGGTGAGCCAGATTCCCGACCCCCTTTTCCCGTACGGGACTTCGAAGTTGCGCAGGAGCACCGTCAGGACGAGTTGTTCTGAGGGAGCCGCGTGACGGGCGGCGCGAGGACTGAGGAGCCGGGCCGGGTAAAGAGTCGGATCCCTGCGGGATCCCTTTTGGCAAGGAGGCTGGACCGGAGCCGGCTCCCCGGCGGATGGTGGGTGCCATGAGCGAACAGCGCATGACACCTGTTGCCGCACATCAACCCCCTTACTACGCCGTGGTCTTCACGTCTTTGCGCACCGAGGAGGACGCCGGGTACGGCGAGACCGCCGAGCGGCTGGGCGAACTGGTGGCGGACATCCCGGGGTTCCTGGGGGAGGACTCGGCCCGCACCCCCGGCGGGTTGGCGATCACCGTCGCGTACTTCCACGATCTCGACGGGATCGAGCGGTGGCGGGCGCACGCCGAGCACCGGGCGGCCAAGGAGTACGGGCGGGCGCACTGGTACGAGCGTTACAGCCTGCACATCGCCAAGGTGGAACACAGCCACGGGTTCGAGCGGACGCCCCGTGCGCCTCGCACGGAGAGCGCGTCCTGAGGGCCCCACAGCATGTCGTACCGGGCAAAAAGTCCTCCGAAGTAGACACGGAGCAAAGGGTTCCAAGGTGTTGCCTGAGAGGTGCCTGTGCGTTTCTCAGGGAAATCACAGATTAGTGAAAGAGTGCTCTCAGGGGACCCGGCCAAGGTGTTCACCATGACCACGACCTCGCCCCAGGGGCGCACCGAACTGCTGAGGCCGGACGGGAGCCCCGTCCGAGTGCTTGTGGTGGACGACGAGCTGTCGATCACCGAACTGCTGTCCATGGCCCTGCGCTACGAGGGATGGCAGATCCGGAGCGCGGGGGACGGCACGGGTGCCATCCAGACCGCGCGGGAGTTCCGCCCCGATGCCGTCGTCCTGGACATGATGCTTCCCGACATGGACGGTTTGACCGTCCTGGGGCGGCTGCGGCGTGAGCTGCCGGACGTTCCGGTGCTGTTCCTGACGGCCAAGGACGCGGTCGAGGACCGTATCGCCGGCCTCACCGCGGGCGGCGACGACTATGTCACGAAGCCGTTCAGCCTCGAAGAGGTCGTGGCGCGGCTGCGTGGGCTCATCCGGCGCTCCGGTGCCGCCGACCGGCGCTCCGACTCCGTGCTCGTCGTCGGGGATCTCACCCTCGACGAGGACAGCCACGAGGTGTCGCGGGCCGGGGACAACATCCATCTGACCGCCACCGAGTTCGAGCTGCTGCGCTTCCTGATGCGCAACCCGCGGCGCGTGCTCAGCAAGGCGCAGATACTCGACCGCGTCTGGTCGTACGACTTCGGCGGCCAGGCCAATGTCGTCGAGCTGTACATCTCCTACCTGCGACGGAAGATCGACGCGGGACGCGAACCGATGATCCACACCCGGCGCGGCGCCGGATACCTGATCAAGCCCGCTGTGTCATGAGCGGGCGACGACGGCCGCGTGCGCAGAAGAGACGAGCGGGACAGCCGCGCACCCTGCGGACGCGGCTCGTCGTCGTGTCCGTGACCCTGATCGCCGTGGTCTGCGCGGTGATCGGCACCGTGACCACCCTGGTGCTGCGGGACCACCTGTACGGCCAGCTCAACGGGCGACTGGGTGAGGTCGCGGCGCGTGCGGCGCCGCGCGACGGCTTCGGAGGACCGCCCAACCAGCAGAAGGGCAGCACCGGCACGCCCGGCCAGCAGCAGGGCAAGGCGCAGGCGACCGGCCTCGCGCAGCTGGTCCAGGGCCCCCAGTCGGACAGCACCATCGCGGCCAAGGTCGTGAACGGCACCATCACCGAGGCCGAGCGTGGCGTGAAGTCGCAGGACGACTTCTCGATGAGCAACAAGGGGCTCTCCGAGGCCCAGATCAAGGTGCTCAACTCCGTCTCCCAGGACGGAAAGATGCACACCGTGGAGATCCCCGGTCTGGGCGACTACCGCGTCAAGTACGCCAGCAACGACACCGCCGGCTACTACGTGGCCATCCCCACGGCGGAGGTCGACAACACCATCAACACCCTGATCCTCGTCGAGATCAGCCTCACCGTCGCCGGCCTCATCGCCGCCACCCTCGCGGGCACCGTCATGGTCAATGTCGCCACCCGCCCCCTCCGCAGGGTCGCCGCCACCGCCACCCGGGTCTCCGAACTCCCCCTGCACACCGGCGAGGTCAACCTCAGCGAGCGCGTCGCGGAGGCCGAGACCGATCCGCACACCGAGGTCGGGCAGGTCGGGGCCGCGCTCAACCGGATGCTGAACCATGTCCACGGCGCCCTGCACGCCCGCCAGGAGAGCGAGATGCGGGTCCGCCAGTTCGTCGCGGACGCCAGTCACGAGCTCCGTACGCCCCTTGCCTCCATCAGGGGCTATGCCGAGCTGACCCGGCGCGGACGGGAGGAGGTCGGGCCCGACACCCGGCACGCCCTCGGGCGTATCGAGTCCGAGGCGGGCCGGATGACCTTCCTCGTCGAGGACCTGCTCCTGCTCGCCCGGCTCGACGCGGGCCGCCCGTTGCAGTTCGAGCAGACCGACCTGGTCCCCCTGGTCATCGACACCATCAGCGACGCCCGCGCCGCCGGGCGTGACCACGTCTGGCGCCTCGAACTCCCCGACGAGCCCGCGCTCGTCTCCGCCGACGCGGCACGGCTTCAGCAGGTCCTCGTCAACCTCCTCGCCAACGCCCGCACACACACCGCGCCCGGTACCACGGTCACCGCGCGCGTGCAGCGACGCGGGCCGTGGCTGTGCGTGGACGTCCAGGACAACGGGCAGGGCATCCCGGCCGATCTGCTGCCGCATGTGTTCGAACGCTTCGCGCGCGGCGACTCGGCACGCTCCCGTACCACCGGTTCGACCGGACTCGGCCTCGCCATCGTGCAGGCCGTGGCCACCGCGCACGGCGGCGCCGTGACGGTGGACAGCGTGCCCGGCCGGACCGTCTTCACGGTGCACCTTCCGGCCCTCGCCCCCGCCGTGCCCCAGCCCGCCCCCGAAACGAACTGGCAACTCGACTCACAGGTCGAGCACAGTGCCACCACATGGGTGCAACAGGGCGCTTGACGAAAGTCGATGCCATGCGAACCGATTCTTCTCCCGGCACCCTGCCGGCGCGGGAGCACCTCCCGGCCGCCACAGCCGGTACGCCTGTCCTGGACGTAGTGATCCCCGTCTACAACGAGGAGAAGGACCTCCAGCCGTGCGTGCAGAGACTGCACGACCATCTGACGCGTACGTTCCCGTACTCCTTCCGCATCACGATCGCGGACAACGCGTCGACGGACACCACTCCCCTGGTGGCGCAGCGGCTGGCGGCGCGGATCCCGGAGGTGGAGAACTTCCGCCTCGAGCAGAAGGGCCGCGGCCGTGCGCTGCGGACCGTCTGGTCGGCCTCGGACGCCCCGATCCTCGCGTACATGGACGTGGACCTGTCCACCGACCTCAACGCGCTGCTGCCGCTGGTGGCACCGCTGATCTCCGGCCACTCGGACCTGGCGATCGGCTCCCGGCTGGCCCGTAGCTCCCGTGTGGTGCGCGGACCGAAGCGGGAGTTCATCAGCCGCGCCTACAACCTCATCCTGCGTGGATCGCTCCAGGCCCGCTTCTCGGACGCGCAGTGCGGGTTCAAGGCGATCCGGCGTGATGTCGCACAGATCCTGCTCCCCCTGGTGGAAGACACCGGCTGGTTCTTCGACACTGAGATGCTGGTGCTCGCCGAACGTGCCGGCCTCCGTATCCACGAGGTTCCGGTCGACTGGGTCGACGACCCGGACTCCACGGTGCACATCGTGAAGACGGCGACCGACGACCTGAAGGGGGTATGGCGCGTGGGCCGGGCGCTGGCCACCGGTTCGCTCTCCCTGGACCGGCTGACCAGGCCGTTCGGCGACGACCCCCGCGACCGCGACATCATGGACGTACCCAAGGGCCTGGCCCGCCAGCTCGTCGGCTTCTGTGTGGTGGGTGGCCTCTCCACCCTCTTCTACCTGCTGCTCTACAGCGTGTTCCGTCAGTTCGGCGGATCCCAGCTCGCCAACGCGCTCGCACTGCTGGTCTCGGCCGTCGCCAACACCGCCGCCAACCGCCGGCTCACCTTCGGGGTGCGCGGCAGCGGCGGGGCCGTCAAGCACCAGGCCCAGGGCCTGGTCGTCTTCGGCATCGGCCTGGCGCTGACCAGCGGCTCGCTCTTCGCCCTGAACACGGCGACGTCCAGCCCCGCGCACTCCACCGAGCTGGCGGTGCTCATCGCCGCCAACCTCGCGGCGACCGTGCTGCGCTTCCTGCTCTTCCGCGTGTGGGTGTTCTCCGACCGGCGTGAGGGCGGGGAGCCGACGGCCGGCGCGCCGGACTACGCCGACGCCCCCCAGGTCCTCCAGGCTCACCGCGCCCCCCACGCCCCGCGCACCCCCCAGAGCCCGCACATCCCCCACGCCTCCTCGCCGACGTACCCGGCCGGTGCTCCGCAGGCCGGCGGCTCGTCCGCGCCGCAGCCGCAGCCGCAGCCGCAGCCGCAGCCCTTGCCGCAGCGGCACATCGTGCACCCGCACGACCCCGACACGACCACTCAGTTCCGCGCCGGCGAAGCCGCGGACGGCACCTGGAGGGACGCCACCATGCAGTTGCAGCCGGTGCGCCGCCCCCACGACACCGACCCGGGGGACGCCCGATGACCACCGAACTCGATCAGACGACGACCTGGGATCCGCCGCCGACCGCGGCGCCGGGCGGCACGAACCCCGACCCCCGCGAGACGGCCGTCCCGGCCCCCGGTTCGGGTGAGCCGAAGCAGCCGCTGCCCCGCAGACTGTGGCGCGGCCGCCCCGAGGATCCGCGCTGGGCGCGCCCGGCCTTCCTCGGCCTGCTCGCCGCCACGCTCCTCCTCTACCTGTACAACCTGAGTGCCTCCGGCTACGCCAACTCCTTCTACTCCGCGGCCGTCCAGGCCGGCAGCCAGAGCTGGAAGGCCTTGTTCTTCGGCTCGCTGGACGCCGGCAACGCCATCACCGTCGACAAGCCCCCGGCCTCGCTGTGGCCGATGGCTCTGTCGGTCAGGATCTTCGGCCTGAACACGTGGGCGATCCTCGTCCCCGAGGTGCTGATGGGCGTCGGCTCGGTCGCCGTCGTGTACGCCTCCGTGCGCCGCCGGTTCAGTGCCGGGGCCGGTCTGATCGCGGGCGCCGCGCTGGCGCTGACGCCGGTCGCCGCGCTGATGTTCCGGTTCAACAACCCGGACGCGATGCTGGCCCTGCTGATGGCCGTGGCCTGCTACATGGTGGCCCGCGCGCTGGAGGACGGCCGGACCAAGTGGCTGGTGTGGGCCGGGGTCGCGATCGGCTTCGCGTTCCTCGCCAAGACCCTGCAGGCCTTCCTGATCCTGCCGCCGCTGGCGATCGTCTACGCGGTGTGCGCCCCGGTGGGCCTGAAGAAGCGGTTCGGCCAGCTGGCCGTCGCCACCGGCGCGCTGATCGTGTCCGGCGGCTGGTGGGTGGCGATCGTCGAGCTGTGGCCGGCCTCCTCCCGCCCGTACATCGGTGGCTCGCAGAACAACTCCTTCCTGGAGCTGACCTTCGGCTACAACGGTCTCGGCCGCCTGAACGGCGAGGAGACCGGCAGTGTCGGCGGAGGCGGTGGCGGTGGCAACACCGGCCAGTGGGGCGAGACCGGCTGGGACCGGATGTTCAACTCCGAGATCGGCGGTCAGATCTCCTGGCTGCTGCCGGCCGCGCTGATCCTGCTGGTCGGCGGCCTGGTCGCCACCCGGAAACTCAAGAGGACGTCGACGACCCGCGGTCTGTTCCTGGTGTGGGGCGGCTCGCTGCTGATCACCACGGTCGTCTTCAGCTACATGGCGGGCATCTTCCACCAGTACTACACGGTGGCCCTCGCCCCCTACCTGGCGGCCGTGATCGGCATGGGCGCCGGGATCCTGTGGGAGAAGCGGTCCGAGATCTGGGCCTCGATCACCCTCGCGGCCTCGGTCGTGGCGGCGGCGGCCTGGAGCTACGTCCTGCTCAACCGCACCTCCGACTATCTGCCCTGGCTGAAGTGGCTGATCCTGATCGGCGGTCTGGCGGCAGCGCTCGGACTGACCTTCGCGGGCCGGATCAACCGTCAGCTCGCCCTCGCGGCGGCCTCCGTGGGCCTGGTGGCCGCGCTGGCCGGACCGACGGCGTACACCATCAGCACGGTGCAGGAGGGCCACACCGGTTCCATCGTGACCGCCGGTCCGGCCGGCGCGAGCATGATGGGCGGCGGCATGGGGGGCGGCGGTGGCCGAGGCGGCTTCGGCGGCGGGCCCGGCGGCCAGACCCAGAACGGCAACGGAAACGGCAACACGCAGAACCAGGGTCAGGGTCAGGGCCAGAACCAGCAGGGCGGCGGCACGGGAGGCTTCCCCGGCGGGGGCATGCCCGGCCAGAACCAGCAGAACGGCAACGGCAACACGCAGAACGGCAACGGCGGCACGCAGGGCCAGGGGCAGAACCAGCAGGGTGGTCCCGGCGGCCAGACCGGTGACGGCGGCGGCATGGGCGGCGGTGGCGGCGTCGGCGGTCTGCTCAACGGCGCCTCCGTGACCGACGCGGCCAAGAAGCTGCTGGAGGCCGACTCCGGCAAGTACACCTGGGCGGCGGCCGCGATCGGCGCGCAGAACGCCGCGAGCTACCAGCTCGCCACGGGTGACGCGGTGATGGCGATCGGCGGCTTCAACGGCACCGACCCGTCCCCGACGCTGGCGCAGTTCAAGCAGTACGTGACCGACGGCAAGATCCACTACTTCATCAGCAGTGGCTCCGGCGGTGGCATGGGCGGCAGCAGCAGTGGCACGTCTACGCAGATCAGCTCCTGGGTCGAGGCCAACTTCAAGAAGGTGACGGTCGGTTCGGCCACCTTCTACGACCTGACGCAGAAGGCGAGCAGCTGAGTAGCGCACGGGTGGTACCGCACGTGAGGTACCGCGCATGAGGAAGGGCGGTGACCGCGGTCACCGCCCTTCCTCATGTCCTGGTACGCGTCGTCCCGGTACATGTCGCGGAACGGGTCCTGGAACGCGCGTGCCGGAATGAGGACCGGAATGAGGGCCGGGACGAGGGCCTTGACGCGTACCGGGACGAGGGCCGGAACTATTGCGTTGTACAGCGTATGGGAACAGTTCTACGGTGTAGAACATGACCACGTCCCCGTCCCTCCCGGGCAGCTCCCCGGCCCCCTCCCCGGCACACACCCAGGCCCACTCCCGACGCTGGCTGATCCTCGGCGTCATCTGCCTCGCGCAGCTCACCGTGCTGATCGACAACACCGTCCTGAACGTCGCGATCCCCTCGCTCACCCGCGAGCTGGACGCGGCCACCGCCGACATCCAGTGGATGATCAACGCGTACTCGCTGGTGCAGTCCGGACTGCTGCTCACCGCCGGCAGCGCCGCCGACCGATACGGCCGTAAGAAAATGCTGGTCGCGGGCCTGGCGCTGTTCGGCACCGGCTCCCTGGCGGCCGGTTTCTCCCAGACCACCGCCCAACTGATCGCGGCGCGGGCCGGCATGGGGGTGGGCGGGGCGCTGCTGTTCACCACCACCCTCGCCGTGGTGATGCAGGTCTTCGAGCCCGAGGAGCAGCCGAGGGCGATAGGCATCTGGGCCGCGGTGAACTCGCTCGGCTTCGCGGCCGGCCCGCTCATCGGCGGCCTCGTGCTCAACCACTTCTGGTGGGGCGCGATCTTCCTGATCAATCTGCCGGTGGCGGCGCTGGGCCTGGTGGCCGTGATCACCCTGGTCCCCGAGACGAAGAACCCGCAGGGCGACCGTCCCGACCTGCTCGGCGCGTTCCTCTCGACCGTCGGCATGACCTCGCTGGTCCTCGCGATCATCTCCGGCCCCTCGCACGGCTGGACGTCGTCACGGGTGCTGGTCGGCGCGGTGCTGGCGGTCTTGTTCCTCGCCCTGTTCGCCTACTGGGAGAGCAGGATCCCGTACCCCATGCTCGACCTGGCGTTCTTCCGCGACCGACGGTTCACGGGGGCGGTCGCCGGTGCGGTGCTGGTCACCTTCGGGATGGGCGGCGCGCTGTTCCTGCTCACCCAGCACCTCCAGTTCGTCCTCGGCTACGGCCCCCTGGAGGCGGGCCTGCGGACCGCGCCGCTGGCGCTGACGGTGGTGGCCCTCAACTTCACCGGACTGTCGGCGAAGGTGCTGGCCAGGCTCGGTGGGCCGGTGTCGGTGCTGGTGGGGATGGTGCTGGTGGCGACGGGCCTGGCGTCCATCGCCACGCTCGCCTCCGGCGGTTACGCCGGGACGCTGCTCGGGTTGCTGCTCATCGGGGCGGGGACGGCGGTCGCAGGTCCGGCGATGGCGCACGCGATCATGAGCTCGATCCCGCCGGCGAAGGCGGGGGTGGGCGCGGGGATCAACGGGACGCTGGGGGAGTTCGGCAACGGGCTCGGGGTGGCCGTCCTGGGCGCCGTGCTGAACGCGCGGTTCGCGGCGGTGTCCCTGCCGGCGGCGCTGGCGGCGGCGAACTCCGCGTCGGAGAAGGCACGGCTGATCGACTCGTTCTCCTCCGGGTTGGAGACCAGTCTGTTGCTGGGGGCGTCGGCCGTGCTGCTGGGCGGGATGGTCGCCGCGACCCTGCTGGGCCGAGCGAACCGCAAGGAGAGGCAACCGGCCCTGGCCACCCCCTGACACGCACGCCCGGACCGTCGGCCGAGTCCGAACGTCGGCTGAGTCCGAGGTGCCCGCTCGCCGGGCGGAGCCGCATGTCAGGGCGGTCCCCCGCTCCGGTTCGGCAGACCGCGGCCTAGCATCTTTCCCAGATACCGGAAGGAAGGTGCCCTGCCATGGCCGAGACCGCCAGGGGCGCCGCACACCACAGTGTGTGGCTGGAAGGCAAGGCACGTCGGCGTGGCCGTGGTGGGGGGCAGCCTTCCGGGCTCGACCGGGAGCGGATCACCGAGGTCACCGTGCGGCTTCTGGACGCGGAGGGGCTCGCCAAGTTCTCCATGCGGCGGCTGGCGGCCGAGCTGAACGTGACGGCGATGTCCGTGTACTGGTACGTCGACACCAAGGACGACCTGCTCGAGCTCGCCCTGGACACGGCCTTCGGCGAGTTGGCGGGGCTGCTGCCCGATCCGGAGGACGAGGACGCCGACTGGCGCGAGCAGCTGCGCGCGCTGGCCACGGCGTACCGCGGGCTGCTGGTCCGTCACCCCTGGCTGTCACCGCTCGCCGGCCAGTACCTCAACATCGGCCCGAACTCGGTGGTCTTCTCCCGCTCGATCCAGCGGGTCGTCCGCCGCACCGGCCTGCCCGCGCACGGCATCACGGGCGCGATCTCGGCCGTCTTCCAGTTCGTGTACGGCTACGGCACGATCGAGGGGCACTTCTTCGCGCGGGTCGCCGACACCGGCCTGACCCCGGACGAGTACTTCCGGCAGGCCATGACCGCGACCGCCGAGGCCCCGCAGACCGCCGAGATCATCGAGGAGTCGAAGAACCTCATGGCGGCCCGCGGCGGCGACACGGTCGCGGAGATGTTGGGCCGGGACTTCGCCTTCGCCCTGGACCTGCTGATCGCGGGCATCGAGGCGATGGCGGAACGCGGCTGAGCCTCCGGACTGCTGGTCCCTGGTCTCAGGACTGCCGGTCCGGGGTCTCAGGACTCCTGGTCCGCGGCCTCAGGACTCCTGGTCCGCGGTCTCAGGACTCCTGGTCGGTGACCAGTCGGGCCGGGAAGCCTCCGGTCGCCACCGGTCCCCAGCGCTCCGGCGTGACCCGGATGATCGACTTGCCCTGCTTGAGCATGGCCCGCCGGTACTCGTCCCAGTCGGGGTGTTCGCCGGCGATGTTGCGGTAGTACTCCACGAGCGCCTCGACGGAGTCCGGCGAGTCGATCACCTCGGCCGTGCCGTCGATCTGGACCCACGGCCCGTTCCAGTCGTCGCTCAGCACGAGGACGCCGACCCGCTCGTCCCGCTTGGCGTTGCGCGTCTTGGCCCGCTCGGGGTAGGTGGAGACGACGATCCGCCCGGAGTCGTCGACCCCGCAGGTCAGCGGCGAGGCCTGGGAGCTGCCGTCGGCGCGCCGGGTCAGCAGGATCGCGCGGTGCCGGGGCCGTACGAAGTCCAGCAACTCGTCCAGGGAGACCTTGGTGTTCGTCGCGATGTTCGGTGCCATGGAGTCAGCCTAGGCGCACCGGCGCCCGTTCCGGCTGACCGTGCCTACGCCTGTGGCAGCGAGCCCCCCTGCACCGCCTGGACGTCCAGCTCCACCTTCAAGGTCGTGCCGATGGCCGCGATGCCCGCCTGGACGACCTGGTTGTAGTTCATCGCGAAGTCCTCGCGGTGCAGCTCGGCCGTGGCCCGGAAGGCGGCCCGGGTGCCGCCCCAGGGGTCGGAGCCGGTGCCCAGGTAGGCGAGGTCCAGGTCGACGGGACGGGCGACACCGTGCAGGGACAGGTCGCCGTGGACGGTCCAGCGGTCCGGTCCCGCCGGGGACAGGCCGGTGGAGCGGTAGGTGATCTCCGGGTACGTCCCGACGTCCAGGAAGTCCGCCGACCGCAGGTGGGTGTCGCGCATGGCGTTGCCGGTGTCGATGGAGGCCGCCCGGATCACCGCCTCCACCCGGGACTCGGCGACGTCGTCCGGCGCGACCTCGATCGATGCCGAGAACTCCGTGAACCGCCCGCGCACGCTGGAGATGCCCAGATGCTGGGCGACCGCGCCGACGGCGGAGTGCGCCGGGTCGACGGTCCAGGGCCCGGGCGGGGGCAGTTCCGTGCCGCCCTGCCGGGCCAGGGTCACGGCCCCCACCTCGGCACGCCTGCTCGCCGTCACGATTGCGCTGGCGGCCGCGGGCGCGTATCCGACGGCCGTGACGATGACCGTGTACGCCCCCGGGGCGAGCTCGGTCGCGTCCCGTACGGCTCCTTCCCCGTCCGCCTCGGCGCGCAGCACCTGGCGGCCCGCCGTGTCGGTCACCGTGACGACCGCGTGCGACACGGCCCACCCGTCCCGCGTACGGATCTTCGCGGTCAGTCCCATCTCATGTACTCCTCGAACTGGAACCGGCCCGGTGCGGGGCGAACCCCCGCACCG
>NZ_JBHWUU010000002.1:191613-223273 GCF_042737375.1 Streptomyces sp. NPDC060000 | reverse complement strand
GCCCCCTGGGACCGTACCCGGGGGCGCCCGTCGCCTCGATCAGAACCCTGTGACGGGATTCTTCAGGGTTCCGATCAGCTGGAGGGCGCCCGACGGGTCCGCCAGATCCACCATCTGCCGGTTGTTGCGCAGCTGGAGGCGGTTGAGGCAGGACAGGGCGAACTCGGGGGCGAACATGTCGTACTGGCGGAACCGGTCGGCCAGTTCGGGGTTCGCCTCCTGGTAGGCGCGGGTGACCTCGGCGACGGTGCGCCAGAAGTCGTCCTCCGCGAGGATCCCCTCGGTGGCGAGGCCGGCCGCGAGGAAGCGGAAGAAGCAGTCGAAGACGTCCGTGAAGACGGACAGGAGCTTCTTGTCCTCGGGCACCTCGACGCGGATGCGCCGGACCTCGGGCGGCAGCACCGCGTCCGGGTCCAGGACCGCGATCTCCTCGGCGATGTCCTTGTAGACCGCCCGCCGCACCGCCCCGTCCTTCAGGACCAGGATGGTGTTCTCGCCGTGCGGCATGAACACCAGGTCGTAGGCGTAGAAGCTGTGCAGGAGCGGGGTGTAGTACGCCTGGAGGTAGCCGCGCAGCCACTCCGCCGGCGGCAGACCGGACTGCTCGATCAGTGCGCCGGCCACCGACCTGCCCTCGTGGTCCACATGGACCAGGGAGGCCATCGTGGCGAGCGACTCGCCGTCCTGGAGCGTCGGCACCGGGCTCTCCCGCCACAGCGCGGCCAGCATCTTGCGGTACGGCGAGTAGCGGTCCGTCGCCGCCTCGTACTCCAGGTGCCGGTAGCCCACGGCCGCCCGCTCCCGGATGATCGACAGGCCCGTCGACCTCAGTACCGGGTCGTTGTCGATGAGCTGGGCCAGCCAGTCGTTGATGGCCGGGGTCGCCTCCATGTAGGCGGCCGAGAGTCCGCGCATGAAGCCCATGTTGAGGACGGACAGGGCCGTCTTCACATAGTGCTTCCCGGGGTGCGAGTTGTTGAAGAACGTCCGGATGGACTGCTGTGCCAGGTACTCGTCGTCGCCCTCGCCCAGACAGACCAGGTGCCCGCGCGCGATCTCGGCGGCGAAGGTGACGGTGAGCTTGTTCCACCACTGCCAGGGGTGGACGGGGATGAGGAGATAGTCGTCCGGTGCGAGTCCCCGCTCGCGCAGCGTGTCCGCGAACCGCTCGACGGTCTTCTCGCCCAGCTCCTCCCGCACGAACGACTCGTACTCGATCCCGACGCCCGCCGTGAACGCCGCCCGTGACCGGTGCGCGGCCAGCCACACCAGCCGGACCGGGCTCGCCGTCTCGGGGGCGTACGACAGGTAGTCGTGGATGCCGAAGCCGAGCCGCCCGTTGTTGGCGACGAAGCAGGGGTGGCCCTCGGTCATCCCGGTCTCGATGGCCTGGAACCCGCTTCTGACCAGTTCCGCCGACGTGATCTGCGGTTTGGCCAGCTTGTAGCAGGTGCCGGAGAGGGTGGAGGAGATCTCCTCCAGATAGACCGGCAGGATCTCGTCGCTCAGGCCCAGCGTCTCCTTCAGCTCGATCATGAAGTCCAGCGCCGCGAGCGGGAGTTCGGCGCCGTCGCGGGTGCGGGTGATCGAGTCGGCGTCCACCTGCCAGTGGTCCAGGGCATGGCGGACGGCGGCGAAGCGGTAGTGGGTGAGCCCGTCGTCGCTGCGGACGACGTAACGGCCGTCCTTCTCGTCGGACGTGATCGGGTCGGGGGTGATCAGGCGCTCGTGCGCGAACTCGGCGAGGGCCTTGCGGACGAGCAGGCGGTTGGCCTTCTCCCAGCGCTCGGGGGAGAGATGGGCGACGGCGTCGGCGAGGCTCATGCCGTGACCCCCGTGGCCGCGGTGAACTGCTCGCGCGTGCAGAAGCTCAGCAACGCCCGCTTCTCCGGCTTCTCGATCTCCCGCTCGGGCACGAACCCGACGGCCTCGTTGAGGGCGTGGACCGCCTTGTTGGAGACGTCCGGTTCGACGACGACGCGCAGCACCGCCGGGTCCTCGAAGAGGTGGGTCATGACGGCGGTGATGACGGCCCGGGTGAAGCCGTGCACCGGCCGGTCCGTCGGGGCGACCAGGAAATGCATGCCGACGTCTCCCGGCCGCGGCTCGTACAGACCGACCAGCTCGCGGTGGCGGGGGTCGTAGTACTCCATCAGGAAGGCGGGCTCGCCGTCGTGCAGACCGAGCAGGGCGTGGTGGTGTTCGTCGGCCGCGATGTCCATGTAGGCGCGCTCGACGTCCACCGGTTTCGCGTCTTGCATCATCCAGTAGGCGGCCTTGGGATGGGTGACCCAGCCGTGCAGCAGCTCGGCGTCCTCGACGGGGTCGAGGGGGCGGAGGCTGAGACGGCCGACGGCGGCCTTGGTGGTGCTCATATGCCGAACTCCTGGAACGCGATGGTCTTCTCGACCGGGTAGTACTCGCTGCCGAGCAGCTCACGGATGATGGAGCTGTTGCGGTACGCGCCCATGCCGAGGTCGGGCGAGGTGATGCTGTGGGTGTGCGCGCCCGCGTTCTGCAGGAACACGCCCCGGCCCGTGGTGTCGATGGCGTAGTTGCGGGCGACGTCGAAGTTGCCACGGGAGTCGTAGCGCAGTCTGTCCCGGACGGGCTTCAGGAACTCCGGCTCGACGTACTTGTAGCCGGTGGCCAGGACCAGGCCCTGGGAGCTCAGCTCGAAGTCCTTCCCCTGCTCCTCCTGGCGGAACCCGAGGGTGTAGGTGCCGTCGGCGTAACGCGCGCTGCTGAGTGAGGAGTTGGTCAGCAGCCGGGTGGGCACCGGACCGCCGAGGTTCTTCTGGTAGAGCAGGTCGAAGATCTCGTTGATGAGATCGCCGTCGATGCCCTTGAAGAGGTTCTTCTGCTCGGCCGTGAGGCGGTAGCGGGTCGGCTCCGGCAGCTCGCGGAAGTAGTCGATGTACTCCGGGGAGGTCATCTCCAGCGTGAGCTTGGTGTATTCGAGCGGGAAGAAGCGCGGGGAGCGGGTGACCCAGTTCAGCCGGTAGCCGTGCACGTCGATCTCGCCGAGCAGGTCGTAGTAGATCTCGGCGGCCGACTGCCCGGAGCCGACCAGCGTGATCGACTCCTTCTTCTGCAGCTCCGCCTTGTGGCGCAGATAACCGGAGTTGTGCAGGAAGTCGCCGCCCAGGCCGGCGCAGGCCTCCGGGACGTACGGGGGCGTGCCGGTGCCGAGGACCAGGTGACGGGCGCGGAACCGCTCGCCTGCGGCGGTCCGTACGACGTACACGTCGTCCTCGTACGTCACTTCCGTGACCGTCGTCGAGAAGCGCACGCTGCTCAGCTTGTTCGCGGCCCAGCGGCAGTAGTCGTCGTACTCGACGCGCAGCGGGTAGAAGTTCTCGCGGATGTAGAACGAGTACAGCCGGCCCTTCTCCTTCAGGTAGTTGAGGAAGGAGTACGGCGAGGTCGGGTCGGCCAGGGTGACCAGGTCCGACATGAACGGCGTCTGGAGGTGGGCGCCGTCGAGGAACATGCCGGAGTGCCACTCGAAGTTTGGCTTGGCCTCCAGGAAGACACCGTCGAGCGTGTCGATCGGCTCGGTGAGACAGGCCAGGCCGAGGTTGAAGGGGCCGAGCCCGATCCCCACGAAGTCATAGGTGCGGCTGGCTTCAGGAAGCGCGGTCAAGGGACTCTCCCAGGTACTGCTCGGCGTGGCCGGCGATCAGGTCGAGGACGGCGGCGATGTCGTCGGTCGTCGTCTCGGGGTTGAGCAGGGTGAACTTCAGGTAGTGGCGGGCGCCGACCTTGGTGCCCGCGACCACCGCGTCACCGGAGGCGAACAGGGCCTTGCGGGCGTAGAGGTTGGCGCGGTCGATCTCGGCCGGGTCGGTGACGGCGGCGGGGATGTAGCGGAAGACGAGGGTGGAGAGCGACGGCTGGACGACGACGTCGAAGCGCGGGTCGGCGGCCAGCAGCTGCCAGCCCTCGGCGGCCAGGTCGCAGACCTCGTCGAAGAGCTGACCGATGCCGTCGGCACCCATGGTCCGCAGGGTCATCCACAGCTTGAGCGCGTCGAAACGCCGGGTGGTCTGCAGGGACTTGTCCACCTGGTTGGGGATGCGTTCCTGCACCATGCGGCGCGGGTTCAGGTACTCGGCGTGGTAGGTGGCGTGGCGGAGCGTGGCCGCGTCGCGGACCAGTACGGCCGAGGAACTCACCGGCTGGAAGAAGGACTTGTGGTAGTCGACGGTGACGGAGTCGGCGCGCTCGATGCCGTCGATCCGGTCGCGGTGCTTGACGGAGGCGAGCAGACCGCAGCCGTAGGCCGCGTCGACGTGCATCCAGGTGCCGTACCGGTCGCACAGCTCGGCTATCCCGGGCAGCGGGTCGATGGAGCCGAAGTCGGTGGTGCCGGCGGTGGCGACCACGGCCATGGGGACCAGGCCGGCCTTCTCGCAGCGCTCCAGCTCGCGGGCGAGCGCGACCGTCTGCATCCGCTTGTCGGCGTCGACGGGGACGGACACCACCGCGTCCTCGCCGAGGCCCAGCAGTTTCGCGGACTTCTTCACGCTGAAGTGGCTGACCTCGGAGGCGAAGATGCGCAGTCCGGCGAGGGCGGCCGGCCCTTCCCACCCGTCCCGTCCCGGCTTGGCCTCCTCGCGGGCGAGCAGCAGCGCCTGGAGGTTGGACTGCGTGCCGCCGGAGGTGAACACGCCGTCGGCGGCCGGGCCGAGGCCGATGCGGGCCGTCGTCCAGTCGATCAGTTTGCGCTCGATGAGGGTGCCGCCGGCCGACTGGTCCCAGGTGTCGAGGGAGGAGTTGACGGCCGACAGGACCGCCTCGCCCAGCACGGCGGGGATGACGACCGGGCAGTTGAGGTGGGCGAGGTAACGGGGGTGGTGGAAGTAGATCGCGTCGCGGAGGTAGACCTCCTCCAGCTCGTCGAGGACGGCCGCGGTGTCGTGCAGCGGCTCGTCCAGGTCGATCCCGTCGATGCGGGGCGCGAGGGCGTCGACCGTGACGCCGGTGAACGGACGGTCGGTGGCGGCGATTTTGGCGGCCACCCGCTCCACTCCTTCGGTCACGGTGCGGCGGTACTGCTCCGCGGTCGTGTCATTGAGCAGGTGCGAGCGCATGGTGGGGGTCCTCCGGGGTGGGGACGGGGTCCGCGGGTGGACGGATCCGAGCGCGGAGCCTGGGTTCAACTTAGGTTAGCCTAACCTAAGTTGGACGATCCTGTCTCGGCCGTGACCGTGATCACGTCCGTGCCCCCGCACCTGCCCGCGGAGGCGCGGGGGCCGCTACTCCGTCTCGCGGAGCTGTTCCTCGCTCATGCCCTGGCGCCAGTACCCGACGAAGGTGATCCTGCGCCGGTCGATCCCGCGCTCCTGGACGAAGTGCCGGCGCAACGCCTTCACGCACCCCGACTCACCCGCGATCCAGACGTACGGGTGCTGGGCGGCCGGGAGCCGGGCGCCCCGGAGGGCGTCCACCGAACTCTCCCCGACCACCCAGGTGACCTCGGCGTCCGCGGCCGTCGCCAACTCCCGCACGTTCCCCGCCTCGTGCGCCTCCAGCCAGACCCGGACACGCTGCCCGGCCGGCAGGGACTCCAGGATCGAGGCGATGGCCGGAAGGGCGGTCTCGTCGCCCCACAGCACGACCAGGTCGGTGTCCCCGGGCGGCCGGAACCGGATCGCCCGGTTGTCGGCCACGGCCGGGCCCAGCAGCACGACCCGGTCCCCGGCGGCGGCGCCCGCGGCCCACGCGGAGGCGGGACCGGCCGGGGTGTGCAGCACGAAGTCGATGTCGATCTCGTCGGGATCGCGACGCAGCGCGCGCAGTGTGTACGACCGCATCACGGCCCGTACCCCGTCCGGCAGTTCACGCCACCCCTGCCACCAGCCGTCCCCGAGCTCGAAGGGGACGGCCGGCACGGACTGCCCCGGATGCGGCAGGAAGAGGGACAGCGACTGGTCCCGCCCGTCGGAGAAGCAGTGCCGCAGATCCTCCCCGGCGAAACTCACCCGGACCAGAGAGGGTCCGAGCCGTCGAGTCCGTACGACCTGAAGCGAGAAGAACCGAAAGGGCGCGGCGATGGCGGTGGTCATGTGCACTCCTGAGGCTTCGTCAGGCTTCGTCAGGCTTTGAGGGGGCGGGGCAGCCGGCCGAGGGGCGCGGGGCTGCATCGATGTGCGGCTCCGCCGCGTGGGCGCGACCAACCACGACGGACCCGCAGTCGCCCACGCCGCCCGGCGGAGCGTTCAGCTGACCTTCTTCGCCTTCTCGAGAGCCTCGGCGAGGTTCTCCAGCAGCGGCACACACTTCGCGTAGGACAGGATCGGCTCCGGCGACCGCGCGATGACCTGCCCCGCCTTCACCGCGGGCAGCGTCTTCCAGGTCGCCTCGGTGATGTCGGCGGGCTGGATCGTCGAGGAGCGGTCGTCCATCATGATGATGTCGGCCGCGTACTTGTCGACGTTCTCCCAGCTCAGCGACTCGTACCAGCCGCCACCCTGCGCCTTCGCGCTCTCCGGCGGCTCGACGAAGTTCACGCCGAGGGCCTTGAAGTACTCCAGGTCGATGGAGAGGTTGGTGCCGGAGACGTAGAACAGTTCGGCACTCGCGGAACCGGCCATCACCTTGATGCCGGGCTTGGCCTTGGCGGCGGCGCGCAGCCGGGCGGCCGCGTCCTCGAACTTCTTCTTGGCGTCGGTGACCGCGGCCGCCGTCATGTCGGCGCCCAGGGACTCGGCCAGCTCCCACACGCGCTGGAGCGGAGCGGTCAGCTGGCGGTCGTAGACGGAGACGCCGACGCTCGGGGCGAGCTTGGCGATCTTGTCCTTGGAGGCCTCGGGGACGTACCAGAGGGTGCCGGCGTTGTCGAACATCGTGGAGATGAGCACGTCGGGCGCGAGGGCCGCGTACTTCTCGACGTTGAACTCGTCCCAGACGTTGCCGAGGACCGTCACCTTGCTGATGTCCATGTCGCCGGCCTGGACGTCGGCCTTGCCCGCGGTGGTCCTGGTGGGGCCGAAGACGCCCTTGACCTGGATGCCGTAGTCGTGGAGGGCGGCGCCGACGCCGGTGAAGGCGACGATGTTCGCGGGGACCTTGTCGAGCTTCACCGTGGTGCCGCGGTCGTCCTTGAAGGTCCAGGGACCGGACTTGGCCGAGGAGCTCGCCGACGACCGGGAGCCGCTGCCGCTCGCGTCGTCGTCTCCGCAGGCGGCGAGCACGGCACCGAGGCCGAGGGCGCCACCGGCGGCGAGGATGCCACGGCGGGTGGGGCGAGCGGCTCTGGCGTTGGACATGTCTCTGGCTACCTTCGAACGGGGGGATCACCCGGGGACTGATCGAACGTAGGTTAGCCTAACCTCACCTTGAATTGAAGGGTCCGGCGGCCTCGTGGCACACCGGACCCGCGATGTCGGGCCGGCGTCCCATCGTCGTCCGAACGCGCCGCGGCGCGCCCCGGGTTCAGCCCGTCGCCCTCAGTCGGTGAGCCCCAACTCCCGTGCGATCAGCATCCGTTGCACCTCGCTCGTGCCCTCCCCGATCTCCAGGATCTTGGAGTCGCGCCACATCCGGGCCACCGGGTACTCGTTCATGAAGCCGTAACCGCCGTGGACCTGGGTGGCGTCGCGGGCGTTGTCGACGGCGATCGTCGACGAGTAGAGCTTCGCCAGGGCCGCCTCCTTCTTGAAGGGGTCGCCGGACACCAGCCGTGAGGCCGCGTCCCGCCAGGCGAGGCGGGCCGTGTGGGCCTTCATCTCCATGTCGGCGATCTTGAACTGGATGGCCTGGTTGGCGCCGATCGGACGGCCGAACGCGTGCCGTTCCTTCGCGTACTTGACCGACTCGTCCACACAGCCCTGCGCGAGCCCGGTCGCCAGCGCCGCGATGGCGATGCGCCCCTCGTCGAGGATCCGCAGGAACTGCGCGTACCCGCGGCCCTCCTCGCCCAGCAGGTTCGCCGCCGGGACGCGCACGTCGGAGAAGGACAGTTCACGGGTGTCCGACGCGTTCCAGCCGACCTTCGAGTACGGGCTCGCGACGGTGAACCCCGGGGTGCCGGACGGCACGATGATCGCTGAGATCAGCGGCCTGCCGTCCGGCTTGCGGCCCGTCACCGCCGTGACGGTGACCAGCCCCGTGATGTCCGTTCCCGAGTTGGTGATGAAGCACTTGGTGCCGTTGATCACCCATTCGTCCGTGTCCGGATCGAGGCGGGCCGTCGTACGGGTGGCGCCCGCGTCCGAGCCGCCGTCCGGCTCGGTCAGCCCGAACGCGCCCAGGATCTCGCCGGAGCACAGGCGCGGCAGCCACTCCCGCTTCTGCTCCGGCGTCCCGAAGAGGTGGATCGGCATGGCGCCCAGCGAGACGCCCGCCTCCAGGGTGATCGCCACGGACGAGTCGACGCGCGCGAGTTCCTCGAGCGCGATGCCGAGGGCGAGGTAGTCGCCGCCCATGCCGCCGTGCTCCTCGGGGAACGGCAGCCCGAACAGGCCCATGCGGCCCATCTCACGGACGATCTCGTACGGGAACTCGTGCCGCTCGTAGAAGTCGCCGATCTTGGGCGCGACCACGTCGTGCGCGAACTCCTCGACGGTGCGGCGGAGTTCTTCCAGTTCGGGGGAGAGACGGTGGTCCATGTCGGTTCACTGCTCCTTGTGGGGCTGTGTCGTCGTACCGAGTGCTCGGACGGTGCGGGACGGGCTGGGTCGGCCCAGTTGGCCGGCCATCCACTCGCTCGTGGCGACGAGACGGCCGAGGTCCACCCCGGTGTCGATGCCGAGGCCCCGCAGCATCCACACGAGGTCTTCGGTGGCGAGGTTGCCGGTGGCGGACTTGGCGTACGGGCAGCCGCCGAGACCGCCCGCCGAGGCGTCGACGGTGGTGACGCCGTGCTGGAGCGCGGCGAGGGTGTTGGCGAGCGCCTGACCGTAGGTGTCGTGGAAGTGCACGCCCAACGCGCCGGTGGGGACGCCCTGTTCGTTCAGCGCGGTCAGCAGGGCCCGGACGTGGCCCGGGGTGGCCACGCCGATCGTGTCGCCCAGGCTCAGCTCGTCGCAGCCCAGGTCGAGCAGGGCCCGGCAGACCCGGACCACCTGGTCGACCGGGACCGCGCCCTCCCACGGGTCGCCGAAGCACATGGAGAGATAGCCGCGCACATGCACGCCCTGCTCCTTGGCCCGGGCCACGACCGGCTCGGACATGGCCAGCGCCTCGTCCACCGTGCGGTTGAGGTTGGCCTTCGCGAAGGACTCGGTGGCGCTGATGAAGACGGCGACCCGGCGGGCGCCCAGGGAGAGCGCGCGGTCGAGTCCGCGTTCGTTCGGCACCAGGACCGGCAGCGCCACGTCCAGATCGCTCACCAGCGGGAACAGTTGCTCGGCGTCGGCGAGTTGGGGCACCCAGTCGGGGTGGACGAAGCTGGTGGCCTCGATGGTGGTCAGGCCCGCGTCGGCCAGTCGGCGGACGAACTCCGCCTTGACCGCCGTCGGCACGACCGCCTTCTCGTTCTGCAGACCGTCGCGTGCGCCGACCTCGTGGATCCGCACCCGCGCGGGCAGACCCGGGGAGGGTACGGCCATGGGAAGTGTCACTGGTCCTCCTCTGCCGGGGCGATGACGGCCAGCACCTGGTCCATGGCGACCGTCGTGCCCGGCGTCACGTCCAGTTCGGCGACCGTGCCGGCGTGCGGGGCGGAGATGACGTGCTCCATCTTCATCGCCTCGACGACCAGCAGGCTCTGGCCCGCGGCCACCTCGTCGCCGACGGCGACCTTCACCACCGTGACCGTGCCGGGCATGGGCGCGGTGAGCGAGTCGGCGCCCGCGTGGGCCCCCCGGGTGAGGGACTCGGCGACCGGATCGTGGTCGCGCACCTGCCAGGCATCGCCGTCGCGGCCCAGCCAGGTGCCGTCCGGCAGCGCGGCGAAGGTCTGTGTGAGGCCGTCGAGCCGGCAGGTGAAGCGGGGATCGGAGCCCGGCCGCGGGGGCGGGCCCCCGGCAGCCTGCAGCGGGGTGTCGGCCCCGTCCAGCAGCACCTCTGCCCCGCCGTCCGCCGTGCCGCGCACGCGGACGGTCACCGGATCGTGGCCCGGCACGTGCAGGTGGTGTGCCGTCCAGGCGGGTTCGCCGCCCAGGCGCCAGCCGTCCGCGACGGAGAAGGGGTCCACCCAGCCGGCGGCGGGCGCGGGGGAGAGCGCGGCCTGGCGCAGCAGCGCCGCCGCCGCGTAGACGTCCTGCGGTACGCCGGCCGGGACGAGCGTCCCGGCCTCCCGCTCCACCAGCCCCGTGTCCAGCTCGCCGGCCACCACCGCCGGATGGGCCAGCAGCCGCCGCAGGAACCCGGCGTTGGTCTGCACGCCCAGCGTGACCGTCTCCGCGAGGGCCGCCCGGAGTCTGCGCAGCGCGCTCTCCCGGTCCGGTCCGTAGGCGATCACCTTGGACAGCATCGGGTCGTAGAGACTGCCGACCTCGGTGCCCTCGCTCAGCCCGGAGTCGGTGCGCACGCCGTCGCCCTGGGGTTCGCGCAGCCGGAGCACCGTCCCCCCGGAGGGCAGGAACCCGCGCGCGGGGTCCTCGGCGCAGATCCGCGCCTCGACCGCGTGCCCGGTCAGCCGGACGTCCTCCTGGCCGAAGGACAGCGGCTCACCGGCGGCCACCCGCAGCTGCCACTCCACCAGATCCAGGCCGGTGACCAGTTCGGTGACCGGGTGCTCCACCTGGAGGCGGGTGTTCATCTCCATGAAGAAGTACGACGACGGGTCGCTGCCCGGCACGATGAACTCCACCGTGCCCGCGCCCCGGTATCCGCACGAGCGCGCCGCCTGGACCGCCGCCTCGCCCATGGCCGCGCGGGTCCTCTCGTCCAGCAGGACCGACGGCGCCTCCTCGACGATCTTCTGGTGCCGGCGCTGGAGGGAGCACTCGCGCTCGCCCAGGTGCACCACGTTCCCGTGGCCGTCGGCCAGCACCTGGATCTCGATGTGCCGGGGCCGGTCCACCGACCGCTCGACGAGGAGCGTGTCGTCGCCGAAGGAGGCGCTGGCCTCGCGGCGGGCGGCGGCGATCTCCTCGTCCAGCACGGCCAGGTCCCGTACCAGGCGCATGCCCTTGCCCCCGCCGCCGGCCGACGGCTTGAGCAGGACGGGCGCGCCCAGTCGACGGGCGGCCTCGGCCAGTTCGGGGTCACGGCCGCCCGGGACGACCGGGACGCCGGCCGCCTGCACGGTCTCCTTGGCGCGGATCTTGTCGCCCATCAGGGCGATGGCGTCCGCGGGCGGTCCGATGAAGACCAGCCCGGCGTCGGCGCACGCGCGCGCGAAGCGGGCGTTCTCGGCGAGGAAGCCGTATCCGGGGTGGACCGCCCGGGCGCCGGTTCGGGCGGCCGCCTCCAGCAGCCGCTCCACCGACAGATAGCTCTCGGCCGCGGGCGGCGGGCCGATGCGTACGGCCGTGTCCGCCTCCCGGACGTGCCGGGCCTCCGCGTCGGCGTCGGAGAAGACGGCCACCGAGCGCACCCCCAGCGCGCGCAGGGTGCGGATGACGCGGACGGCGATCTCGCCCCGGTTGGCCACAAGCACGGTGTCGAACATCAAGGCTCCCCTCCTCACATCCGGAAGACGCCGAACTGGGGCTCACCCAGCGGCGCATGGGCACAGGCGGTCAGTGCGAGACCCAGCACCTGCCGGGTCTCCAGCGGGTCGATCACACCGTCGTCCCAGAGTCGGGCGGTGGCGTAGTAGGCGCTGCCCTGGCGCTCGTACTGCTGCCGGACCGGCGCCTTGAAGGCCTCCTCCGCGTCCGCGGACCACTCCTGGCCCTGCGCCTGAAGCTGGTCCCGCTTGACCGTCGCGAGGACGGAGGCGGCCTGCTCGCCGCCCATGACGGAGATCTTGGCGCCCGGCCACATCCACAGGAAGCGGGGCGAGTAGGCCCGGCCGCACATGGAGTAGTTCCCGGCGCCGTACGACCCGCCGACGACGACCGTCAGCTTCGGCACGCGCGTGCACGCCACCGCCGTCACCATCTTGGCGCCGTGCTTGGCGATGCCCCCGGCCTCGTAGTCCCGGCCGACCATGAACCCGGAGATGTTCTGGAGGAACACCAGCGGGATCCCGCGCTGGTCGCACAGTTCGACGAAATGCGCGCCCTTCTGGGCGGACTCGGAGAACAGGATGCCGTTGTTGGCGACGATGCCGACCGGGTGGCCGTGGATCCGGGCGAAGCCGGTGACCAGGGTCTGCCCGAACTCGGCCTTGAACTCCGCGAAGCGGGAGCCGTCGACCACACGCGCGATGACCTCGCGGACGTCGTAGGGGGTGCGGGAGTCGACGGGCACGGCGCCGTACAGCCCGTACGGGTCGACCTTGGGCTCGACGGACGCCCGCACCTCCCAGGGGAGGGGCCCGCGCGCGGGGAGCGTGTCGACGATGTTCCGGACGATCCGCAGCGCGTGCGCGTCGTCCTCCGCGAGATGGTCGGTCACGCCCGACACCCGCGCGTGCACCTCGCCGCCGCCCAGCTCCTCGGCGGTGACGACCTCGCCGGTGGCGGCCTTCACCAGCGGGGGACCGCCCAGGAAGATCGTGCCCTGGCCGCGGACGATCACGGCCTCGTCGCTCATGGCCGGGACATAGGCCCCGCCGGCCGTGCACGAGCCCAGCACGGCCGCGATCTGCGGAATCCCGGCCCCGGACATCCGGGCCTGGTTGTAGAAGATCCGCCCGAAGTGCTCCCGGTCCGGGAACACCTCGTCCTGCATCGGCAGGAAGGCCCCGCCGGAGTCCACGAGATACAGACAGGGCAGCCGGTTCTCGAGGGCGACCTCCTGGGCCCGCAGATGCTTCTTCACCGTCATCGGGTAGTACGTGCCGCCCTTGACGGTGGCGTCGTTGGCGACGATCACGCACGCGCGTCCGCTGACCCGGCCGATCCCGGCGATGACCCCGGCCGCCGGGGCCTGTCCCTCGTAGAGGCCGTCGGCGGCGAGCGGCGCCAGCTCCAGGAACGGCGACCCCGGGTCCAGCAGGGCGTCGACCCGGTCCCGGGGCAGCAGCTTCCCGCGCGCGGTGTGCCGGGCCCGCGCCTTCTCCCCACCCCCCAGCCGGGCCGCGGCGAGTTTGCCGCGCAGCTCGTCGACGAGGGCGCGGTGCGCCGCCTCGTTGGCCCGCCAGGCCTCCGACGCGGGGTCTGCCGCACTCGTCAGCTCCGGTGCCTGCTCCATCCTTGCGGTCCCCTCACCCAGTGATCGACTGTTAATGAGCGTTAACCATTTCCTCCAGGTTAACGACCGCTAACCTCCCTGTCTAGAATCGTCTTCATGGCCACGAGAACCGACGCCCCCACCCGCCGCGAGCAGATCCTCAGGGAGGCCGCGCGGCTGTTCGCCGAGCGCGGGTTCCACGGCGTCGGGGTGGACGAGATAGGCGCCGCGGTCGGCATCAGCGGTCCGGGTCTCTACCGGCACTTCCCCGGCAAGGACGCGATGCTCGCCGAGCTGCTGGTCGGCATCAGTGAGCGGCTGCTGACGGGGGCGAAGCGGCGCCTGGAGGAGGCCGACGGGGTGCCCTCCGAGGCGGTCCTGGACTCGCTCGTCGAGGGCCACATCGACTTCGCCCTCGACGACCGCCCCCTGATCACCCTGCACGACCGCGAGCTGGACCGCCTCCGTGACAGCGACCGCAAGCTGGTCCGCCAGCTCCAGCGGCAGTACGTCGAGCTCTGGGTGGAGGTGCTGCGCGCGGTGTATCCCGGCCTCGCCGAGCCGGCCGCCCGCTCGGCGGTGCACTCCGTCTTCGGTCTGCTGAACTCCACCCCGCACCTCGGCCGGCCGGGTTCCCTGCCCGGGCGCGCGGCCACGGCGTCGCTGCTGCACCGGATGGCCCGGGGCGCGTTCGCGGCGGCAGGGGAGTGACGAGCGTTACCCCCGCCCCACCCTGGACGCTGTTCGTACTCGCCGGTACGGTTGTTCTCTGAGCAAGCGCTTAGCCATCGGACCCGCGACTGTGCCGCAACCACGCATTGAGCAACCCCGACGGCGAGCAACCACATCCGCGAGAGCGGCGCCGGCTTAGGCGCAGAGAGGGGCCGGCGGTGCGCCGTACGGTGTTCAACGAGGATCACGAGGCGTTCCGGGAGACCCTCCGGGCCTTCATCGAGGCCGAGGTCGTCCCCGTCTACGACGAGTGGTTCGCGGCCGGCCAGGCGCCGCGCGACTTCTACTACAAGCTCGCCGAGCTCGGCGTCTTCGGCATCCGCGTCGACGAGGAGTACGGCGGCGCCGGCATCGACTCGTACAAGTTCGAGGCCGTGCTCTACGAGGAGACCGCCCGCGCGGGCGTCTCCTTCGGCGGCTCCGGTGTGCACGTGCTGCTCGGTCTGCCGTACCTCAAGCTGCTCGCCACCGACGAGCAGAAGAAGCGCTTCCTGCCGAAGTTCGTCTCCGGCGAGGAGATGTGGGCGATCGCGATGACCGAGCCGGGCACCGGCTCCGACCTCGCGGGCATGAAGAGCACCGCCAAGCTCTCCGAGGACGGCACGCACTACGTCCTCAACGGCTCCAAGACCTTCATCACCGGCGGCGTCCACGCCGACCGCATGATCGTCTGCGCCCGCACCTCCGCACCCACCGCCGAGGACCGCCGTCACGGCATCTCCCTCTTCGTCGTGGACACCAAGGCCGAGGGCTACTCGGTCGGCCGCAAGCTGGACAAGCTCGGCCTCAAGACCTCCGACACCGCCGAGCTGGCGTTCGTCGACGTCAAGGTGCCCGTCGAGGACCTGCTCGGCGAGGAGAACAAGGGCTTCTACTACCTCGGCCACAACCTCGCCTCCGAGCGCTGGGGCATCGCCTACGGCGCGTACGCGCAGGCCAAGGCCGCCGTCCGGTTCGCCAAGCAGTACGTGCAGGAGCGCGTCGTCTTCGGCAAGCCGGTCGCGCACTTCCAGAACACCAAGTTCGAGCTGGCCGCCTGCCAGGCCGAGGTCGACGCGGCCGAGGCCGTCGCCGACCGCGCCACGGAGGCCCTGGACGCGGGCGAGCTGACCCCGGCCGAGGCCGCCAGCGCCAAGCTGTTCTGCACCGAGGTCGCCCACCGCGTGATCGACCGCTGCCTCCAGCTGCACGGCGGCTACGGCTTCATGAACGAGTACCCGATCGCCCGTCTGTACGCGGACAACCGGGTCAACCGCATCTACGGCGGCACCAGCGAGATCATGAAGTCGATCATCGCGAAGGACATGGGTCTGTAAGCAGCCCGCAACTACGGGCCGCTACAACTAGATGCCATGAGCCAGGCACTACAGGATCTCCTCGATCTGCTCGACCTCGAGCAGATCGAGGAGAACATCTTCCGCGGCC
This sequence comes from Streptomyces sp. NPDC060000, assembly GCF_042737375.1. Classification (NCBI taxonomy): domain Bacteria; kingdom Bacillati; phylum Actinomycetota; class Actinomycetes; order Kitasatosporales; family Streptomycetaceae; genus Streptomyces; species Streptomyces sp. NPDC060000. The sequence goes on along the minus strand of NZ_JBHWUU010000002.1, from coordinate 207,940 downwards.
GGTCCCGCTCCGCCGTCGTCCCGCGCGTCTTCGGCGGGCAGGTCGCGGCACAGGCGCTGGTCGCCGCGGGACGGACGGTCCCCGAGGACCGTCTCGCCCACTCCCTGCACGCGTACTTCCTGCGCATGGGTGACCCGGGCGCGCCCATCGTCTACACGGTCGACCGGATGAACGACGGCAAGTCCTTCACCGCGCGGCGCGTCCTCGCCGTCCAGCACGGCCAGCCGATCTTCGCGCTGTCCGCCTCCTTCCAGCGGTACGAGGAGGGCTTCGAGCACCAGGCCCCCATGCCGCCCGCCCCGGACCCGGCCACCCTGCCCACCTCCGAGGAACGGCTGCGCGGCTACGCCCACCTCGACCCCGAGGTCGTCGAGAGGTTCCTGGAGGCCCGCGAGGCGGTCGACCTGCGCTACGTCGACGAGCCGCCCTACGGCCGGTACGGCGCACCGCGCGAACCGCACTCCCAGGTGTGGTTCCGCGCCAACGGCAAGCTCTCCGACGATCCTCTCCTGCACGTCGTCCTCGCCACCTACGTCTCCGACATGACGCTGCTCGACTCGGTCCTCCTCGCCCACGGGCGCGGCGGCTGGGCGATCGGCGACGTGGTGGGGGCGTCCCTGGACCACGCGATGTGGTTCCACCGCCCGTTCCGCGCCGACGAATGGCTCCTCTACGACCAGGAGTCACCGTCCGCGCACGGCGGCCGGGGTCTCGGCCAGGCCCGCATCTACACCCAGGACGGACGGCTCGCCGTCTCGGTGATCCAGGAGGGTGTGGTCCGCGCCCCTCGCGGCGGCTGAGCACACGGCGCCGCACGCGCGCGTGCGGCGCCCCTCCCGGGGATGTCCGGCCGGCCTACTCGGTCAGTCCCGCCTCCGCCAGCAGGTACGTCGTCATCGGGTCGTAGTGACGCGGGCTGACGACGTGGTCGTCGAGGGGGACCGCCACCTGGACGGTGCCCTCCGACTCGGCGATGAACAGCGCAGGGTCGTTGCAGTCGGCGTAACCGACGGAGTCGACGCCGTGCTGCCCCGCGTAGCCCGCCCAGCCGTGGTCGGCGACGACCAGATCCGGCAGCGGGCGGCCCTCCCGCTCGAGCGCGGTGAGGATGGCCTTCATCGGCTCGCCCGAGTGGGTGTGCCAGAGGGTGGCGCCGTGCTCCAGGACCGCCACGTCGGCCAGCTGCCAGACGTACCCCTCGTCCGTCTGCAACCCCTCCGGGATGACGACGATCTCGCAGCCGGCCGTGCGCAGCGCGGCGGCCGTGGCGCGGTGCACGTCGAGAAGACCGCCCGGGTGGCCGGTGGCGAAGAGGACCCGCTGCTGTCCGTCGGCCGCCTTGCGCAGCCGGGCCGCGAGCCGGTCCAGGCCGTCGACCGTCAGCTCGGGGTCGATGGTGTCCTGGCCGTAGCGGTACTCGGGATCGTCGTTGACCCCCACCCGCTCCGCCATCACCGCGAGCACGTCCTGCTCGTCGGTCCAGCGGTCGCCGAGTTCCAGGCCGAGCCAGAAGTTGCGCACCCCGTTCGCGAGCTGGCGGTAGTGGGAGAGGTTGTTCTCGCGGGGCGTGGCGACGTCCCCGGCGATACGGGTCCTGACGAGGTGGTCGACGAGTTCGGCGCGGCTGGGCGTCCCGGGTATCGGCATGGTTTCCATTGTGGGGCAGCCGGCTGTGCGCGTCTGCGCTGTTCCGGACGCTGGGACACGCGTCACTCACCGTCGTTTCAGAGCGAACCACAGCTCCATCCGGACGTCCGGATCGTCCAGGTCCGTGCCCAACAGGGCCGCGCAGCGGGCGATTCGCTGGCGCACGGTGTTGCGGTGCACGGACAGGGCCACCGCCGTGCGGTCCCAACTGCCGTGCAGGGAGAGCCAGGTGCGCAGTGTCTCGACGAGCGCGGCGCTCGCGGTGCTCGCCTCGACCGGCGCGAGGAGCGCCCGGGCGTGCGCCCGGGCCTCGTCGTCGGGAACCAGGTCCCGCAGCCCGGCCCCGGAGCCGTGCCGGACGAGTGGCGCGCGGGTGGCACGGGCCCGGGCCAGCGCGCGGGCCGCCTGCGCGTCGGCGGCCGGCCAGTCGGCGGGGGCCGCGTCCGCGCTGACGCCCAGGGTCCAGCCCGGCTGCGGCCGCGGCGCGCGGCCGGCCGGGACGAGGACCCGTACGACGTCCTTCGCGAGGTCGACCAGCGGTGACCCGAGACCGGCGCCGAGCGCGGAGGCCGCCAGCGGGCCGAGCGCCTGCGCGTCCGGCCGGGCGTGCACGACGAGCCACCGCTCGTCCCCCAGCAGCGGGGCCACCTCGGCGGGCGCGGCCCCCAGCAGCAGCCGCACCAGAGCCGACGAACGGGCCGCCCCCGAGCCGCTCTGGTGCTCGCCGGTGAGGAGGGAGAGCAGGACGGCGGCGACGGAGGCGATGGTGTGGTCACCGGGCTCACGCCGGGGCGCCGCCACCGCGAGCACGAACCCCCGGCCCGCCCCGAGCGCGTAGGCGGCGAGGTGGGCCCCGTCGGGGGCGGTGTCGCTGGCGGTGGCGGAGGCCCGGGAGACGAGGAGGCGGGCGAGTCCGGCGAGGGGGACGTCCGCCGCGGACGCCTGTCCCGCCCCCGCGATCTCCGTCCCCTCCGGCCCGTACAGCACCGCACGCCCCCCGATCCGCTGGGCCAGCTGCCGCAGGACGGACGGAACCGGGTCCGGGCGGGAGGCGGCGGCCGCGAGGCTCTGCTGGGCCTCCGTCACCCGGCGCAGCTCGGCGGTGCGGGCCCGCTCCATCAGCTGCCAGACCGCGCGGGCGACCGCCGAGAACGTCGTCTGCGGGGGCACCTCCAGGAGCGGCAGCTCGTACGCCTCACAGGCGGCGACCAGCGCCCTCGGCACGGTGTCGTGCACCGGCGCGAGACCGAACCCGAGGGCCGCGCCGCCGGCCGCGACGATCCGCGAGACGTAGTCCTCGAAGTATTCCCCCGGTCCCGGCTTCGCCCGGCCGGGGGCGCCCCCGGCCGATCCCGTCGCATCCGGGATGTGCACGCCCGCTGTCAGCAGCAGCTCGCCGCCCAGCAGATACGGGTACGGGTCGGCCATCTCCGAGGTGTGGGCGCCGTGCAGCACGATGCCGGGACCGGTGGGCCCGGCGATCTGCCGCAGGGCGAGGTCCTCGCGGGCCAGCAGGGCGGCGAGGGGGACCGGTGGGGTGGGGGGTACGGCAGGTTCCGGCACGATGGACGTTCCCTCCACAGGGCGCGAGTCAAGTGGATAAAACGTACACTTCCCCAGGCGCTGTTCGGCCCTCTAGGGTCAACCCTGTCGTACGAGAAGTGGTACATGCGCGACGAAGCGTAAGAAAGCAGGCATTTGACCATGAGTGGCAACGAGACGCCCCGCGGCCCCGTCGACTCCTCCCGCATTCCGCGGTACGCCGGTCCCGCGACCTTCGCCAGGCTGCCCCGCCTCGACGAGGTCGGCCGCGCCGACGTCGCCGTGGTGGGCGTGCCGTTCGACTCGGGCGTCTCGTACCGGCCCGGAGCCCGCTTCGGCGGCAACGCGATCCGCGAGGCGTCCCGGCTGCTGCGGCCGTACAACCCGGCCCAGGACGCCGCCCCCTTCGCCCTCGCCCAGGTCGCGGACGGCGGCGACATCGCGGTGAACCCGTTCGACATCCACGAGGCCGTGGAGACCATCGAGGCGGCGGCCGACGACCTGCTGGGCACCGGCGCCCGCCTGATGACCCTGGGCGGCGACCACACCATCGCGCTGCCGCTGCTGCGCTCGGTCGCGAAGAAGCACGGCCCCGTAGCCCTGCTCCACTTCGACGCGCACCTCGACACCTGGGACACGTACTTCGGCGCCGAGTACACCCACGGCACGCCGTTCCGCCGGGCCGTGGAGGAGGGCATCCTCGACACCGAGGCCCTCTCCCACGTCGGCACCCGCGGCCCGCTGTACGGCAAGCAGGACCTGACCGACGACGAGAAGCTGGGCTTCGGCATCGTCACCTCGGCGGACGTGTACCGGCGCGGCGCCGACGAGATCGCCGACCAGCTGCGTCAGCGCATCGGCGACCGGCCCCTGTACATCTCCATCGACATCGACTGCCTCGACCCGGCGCACGCCCCCGGCACCGGCACCCCGGAGGCGGGCGGCATGACCTCGCGCGAACTCCTGGAGATCCTGCGCGGCCTGGCCTCCTGCAACCTGGTCTCGGCGGACGTCGTCGAGGTGGCCCCCGCGTACGATCACGCGGAGATCACGTCGGTGGCCGCGTCCCACACGGCGTACGAACTGACCACGATCATGTCCCGACAGATTGCCGAGGCTCGCGCCAAGTGACTCACGACCACGACCTGGTGCTCCGCCCGACGGAGGCACAGATCTCCGCCGCTCTGAACCCGCCCGCCGGCCGGAACGGCGGAGACCTGGTCGTGGAGACCCTGGCCGGACTCGGCGCGACCACCGTCTTCGGTCTGCCCGGCCAGCACGCGCTCGGCATGTTCGACGCGCTGCGCCGCTCCTCGCTGCGGTACATCGGCCTGCGGGTGGAGAACAACGCCGGGTTCGCGGCGGACGCGTACGGCAGGATCACGGGCGAGGCGGCGCCGCTGCTGCTGTCGACGGGCCCGGGTGCGCTGACCTCCCTCGCGGCGCTCCAGGAGGCCGCGGCCGCCTCGGCGCCGGTGCTGGCGATCAGCAGTCAGGTCCCGACCCCCGGCCTGGGCGGTGGCCGCCACGGCTATCTGCACGAACTCCCGGATCAGGCGGCCTCGTTCAGGGGTGTGGTGAAGTCGGTCCACCAGGTCCGCACCCAGTCCCAGATCCCGTCCGCGATCGAGGCGGCCTGGAAGTCCGCGCTGACGGTTCCGCACGGCCCGGTGTGGGTGGAGATCCCGCAGGACGTGCTGCTGGCGCAGACGTCGGTCCCCGTGGTGACCGGCGGCGACGCCTTCCCCGAAGAACTGCCGCCACGCCCCGAACTGACCGCCGTGGCAGCCGACCTGCTGTCGAAGGCGGCCCGTCCGGCGATCATCGCGGGCGGCGGGGTCGTACGGTCGGACGCCTCGGGCAAGCTGAAGCAGCTGGCGGAGGTGTTGCAGGCCCCGGTGGTCACCACGCCCGGCGGCAAGGGGGCGTTCCCCTGGACGCACCCCCTCTCGCTCCAGTCCTGGATCGAGGACCGCCACACCACGGACTTCCTCGAGGACGCGGACGTACTCCTGGTCATCGGCTCGGGGCTCGGCGAGCTCTCCTCCAACTACCACACGTTCAAGCCTCGGGGCCGGGTCGTCCAGATCGAGGCGGACCTGGGCAAGCTGGAGTCGAACCATCCGGCGCTCGGCATCCACGCGGACGCGCGACTGGCGTTGCAGGCGCTGCTCGAGACGGTGGTGGAGCGGCCGCGGCCGGGGGTCGCCGAGCGCGTCCGTGAGGTCCTGGCGAAGGTCGCCGACCGCATCGCCGCCCAGGAACTCACCCTGGAGCAGGAGGTGTTGGCGTCGGTCCGCAGGGCGCTGCCGGCCGACTCCCCGTCCTTCTGGGACATGACGATCCTCGCGTACTGGGCATGGTCGGCCTTCGACGCGAAAGGCCCCAACCACATGCACTCGGCCCAGGGCGCGGGCGGCCTGGGCTACGGCTTCCCGGCGGCGCTGGGGGCGGCGGTGGCCGACCCGACCCGCCCGGTGCTGGCGGTGTCGGGCGACGGCGGTGCGCTGTATTCGATCGCGGAGCTGGCGACGGCCAGGCAGTACGGCCTGAACGTCACCTGGCTGATCGTCGACGACGGCGGCTACGGCATCCTGCGCGAGTACATGACCGACGCCTTCGGTGAGGCCACGGCCACCGAACTGACCCGCCCGGACTACGTGGCCCTGGCGGAGTCGTTCGGGGTGCCGGGGGTGCGGACGTCACCGCAGACCCTGGAGACGGACCTGTCGAAGGCGTTGTCCACGCCCGGTCCTTCGGTGGTCGTCCTCCCGGCGGTGCTGCGGATGTTCGCGGCGACGCACCTCGTCCAGGACCTGTCCTAGCCGAAGTCGATCGTTGATACGGTCCCGCCATGTCTGAAGCGCAAGGATCGTCCGGCCCCGGCCCCGTCACCGCCGACGACGTGCGGGAGGCGGTCCGGCTGGCGGTGGACGCGCTGCGGGGGGCCGAGGCGGCCGACTGGGATGCCAAGGCCGGTTCCCTGGACTGGAGTTGCCGGGAGACCGTCGAGCATCTGGCCGACGACCTGTTCGCCTACGCCGCCCAACTGGGCCCGCGCGGCGCGCCGTCGGACACCGAGGTGCCCTTCGTGTGGCGCGCGGAGCGGCCCGGAGGGCCGGCGAACGTGATCTTCGCGGACCGTACGGCCGGGGTGGCCGGACTCGTCCAGGTGCTGGAGGCCTGCGGTGCGCTGCTGGCCGCCATGGTGCGCACGACGCCGGCGACCGTCAGGTCGCACCATGTCTTCGGGGCCTCCGACCCCGAGGGGTTCGCCGCCATGGGCGTCGTCGAGACGCTGGTGCATCTGCACGACGTCGCCGAGGGGCTCGGTGTCCGCTGGGAGCCGGACGCCGGACTGTGCGACCGGGCGCTGGCGAGGCTCTTCCCGAACGCCCCGGCCGGCACCGGCCGGTGGCCCACCCTGCTGTCGGCCACCGGCCGGGCGGAGCTCCCGGGCCACGCGCGCCTCACGCGGTGGCGTTGGCACGGCGCTCCCCGCGGCGAGCGGTAGGGCTCGGCAGACGTCCGGGCACTCCGGGCGGGAGGGCTGCCCGTGAACGCCGAAAGGGGCCGAACTCCCCTTGTGTCCAAGGGAAGTTCGGCCCCTCCACGTTCACACGCTCCAGCTGCTACCAGATCGCCTCGACCCACTCCGGGTGGTCGATGAACGGGTTGCGGTTGTGCTGGTAGGTGTCGTAGATGACCTGGTTGCGGTTCTCCTCGAAGGCGCTCGGCGGGTCCGCCTCGTTCCACGCCTTGAGGACGGAGAGCTTGCCCATGTAGGGGTTGCTGCCGTTGTTGACCTTCTCGTTGGGCTCCAGGTCGGCGAAGCCGTCGTCACCCTCGTAGCGCACGGCCATGTAGAGGATCATCCGGGCCACGTCGCCCCTGTCCGCGGCGCGCGGCTGGAAGGAGTCGGAGTCGACGAGGCTGCCGCCGCCGTTGGTGACCGTGCTGCCGCCGTTGTCGAAGTCCAGGTTGCCGCGGATGCTGTTGATCTGGACGTCCGCGGGACGCAGGTGGTGCAGGTCGGTGCCCGGACCGGTCACCTCGCCGAAGTCGCCGTGGGACTTGGCCCACGTGTGCTCGCGGTTCCAGTCGCCGACGTCGCCGCCGTTGAGGGACTTGCTGCGCGAGACACCGCTGTACAGCAGGATCACGTTGCTGCTGTTGTTCGGGTCCTGGTCGGTGACCTTCAGCGCGTTCCAGACCGCGGAGTACGAGATCTTCGAGACGTTGGCGCTGATGATCGTGTGCAGGGACGACTTCAGGCTCGTACCCGTCTTGCCGACCGCGTTCTTGTAGTACGTCGAGTCGTACGCCGTCGTGGTCGCCGCGGCGGGGGTCGCGGTGAGCGCGGGCGCGGAGAGGCCGACCAGGACGGCCGTGGTGGCAAGCGCCACCGACTTCCATCGGCGTATGCGTGTCGCCAGCATGTGGGGTGTCCGATCTACGCGGGTTGATTGGAGGCGGCAATCGGGAGAGTGACATGCACATGCGGCCCTGTAAATGAATCTGACATGTCGATCGGATGACGTGATCCGGCAAATTGCCTCTTGTCTACGCGAGTTGATACGACGAAACGGCCCCTGACAGGAGAGTCAGGGGCCGTCGGTGCTGTACCGGTCGGGGTGCGGGTCGGGTGCGGGTCAGCTCACGTCCGACGCGTCCAGCCGGTAGACGGTGGAGGTGCTGGACTGGGCCGAGGTGCCCGAGCCGGAGGTCTCCGTACCGGATTCGGACGCGGAGCCGGACGTGGAGCCGGACGCGGCCTCGGAGCCGGACGCGGAGCTCGACGTCGAGCCGTACTCGCTCGCGGCCACCGCCGTGCCGTTCTTCTGCACCCAGGCGGTGATCTCCTGGTTCAGGCTGCTGTTGCCGCCCATACCGCCGCCGCCGAGCTGGATGTAGTGCAGCTCGCCCTTCTTCACCAGCTCCTTGAGCTTGGCGAGCGTCATCGCCTTGTCGCTGCCGGTGAAGCCCCACATGGAGATGACGGGCTTGCCGGTGCTCAGGATCATCTGGCCCGCGCTCTGCGAGTTGGACACGGCGATCAGCCAGGTGGCGCCGTCCTGGTGCTTCTCCAGGTACGAGATGAGCCCGCTGTCGGCGCCCCCCATGCCGCCACCGCCCATACCGCCGCCACCCGTACCGCCGCCGGGGCCACCAGCGGTACCGCCGCCCGGAGCCGTGCCGCTCGCGCCGCCGCCCTGGGTGCCGCCGCCGGGGAACTCCCCGCTCGTGCCGCCTTGTTGACCGCTCTGACCGCCGCTCGGCGCGCCGCCGGTGCCACCGCCCTGCGGGAGTTCGCCGTTGCCGCCGCCCGGTGTCATCTGGCCGTTGCCGCCGCCGGGGAACTCGCCGCCCGCCTGGCCGCCCTGCTGGGTGCCGCCGGGCGCCTGGCCACCGGGTCCGCCGTTGCCGCCGCCGTCACCGCCGCCGAAGCCGCCCCGGCCGCCGCCACCGGGACCGCCCATGCCGCCGCCGGTGGACGGACCCGCGGTCGGGTTGGTGCCGCCCATCATCCCGCTGGACGAACCGAAGGCCGGCGAGGCGGCGTACGCCGTCGGACCGGCGAGAGCCGCCACGATCGCCGCCGCGACCGACGCGCCGAGCAGCCGCACCCTGACGCCGGAGCTCGCGGACCGCAGGACGAACAGACCCACGATCGCGAGGACCATGACCACGCCGACGACCGGCCACAGCCAGGTGTTCCAACCGGTGGCGCGGCGCAGCAGCACGATCGCCCAGACGCCGGTGACCGCGAGCCCGACGGGCAGCACCCACGACCAGCGGGCGTCACCGCCGCGCAGGGCGCGCCACAGCATGACGCCGCCGCCACCGCACAGCGCCGCGATGCCCGGGGCGAGCGCGGTCGTGTAGTACGGGTGCATCGTGCCCTCGGCCATGGCGAAGGTCAGGTAGTGCAGCACGAGCCAGCCGCCCCACAGGAGCAGCGCGGCACGCGTCCCGTCGGTGCGCGGGGCGCGGCCGCACAGCACCAGGCCGGCGACGAGCGCGATGCCCGCGAAGGGGATCAGCCAGGAGATCTGGCCGCCGAGGATGTCGTTGAACATCCGGCCGATCCCCGCCGTCCCGGCGAAGGTGCCGCCGCCTCCGCCGCCGCCCCCGCCGTTGCCCTCGCCGCCGAGGACCCGGCCGAGGCCGTTGTAGCCCATGATCAGGTCCCAGGCGCTGCCGTCGGTCGAGCCGCCGATGTACGGGCGGTCGTCGGCGGGCACCAGGGACACGGCCGTCGCCCACCAGAAGCTGGCGACGGCCAGCGCCACGGCGGCCAGCGCCAGGTTCACGGCCTTCTTCTTCCAGCCGAGCCTCGACGCGTACAGGTACACGGCGAAGACGGCGGGCAGGGCGATGTAGCCCTGGAGCATCTTGGTGTTGAAGGCCAGCCCGAAGCAGACCGCGGAGCCGATGAGCGGCAGCAGCCTGTCGTCGCGCGTGGCGCGCAGGGCGAGGGCCGCGCCCGCCACCATCAGCAGCACCAGGAGGGTGTCCGGGTTGTTGTCGCGGTTGATGGCGACGGTGATCGGCGTCAGCGCGAGCACGAGTGCCGCGACGGCGGCGGCCGCGTGGCCGAACACCCGCTTCACGGAGGAGTGCAGGATCCAGATCGTGCCCAGTGCCGCCGCGACCTCGGGCAGCATCATCTGCCAGGTGCCGAAACCGAAGATCCGGCAGGACAGACCCATGATCATGAGCGCGAACGGCGGCTTGTCGACGGTGATGAAGTTCCCGGCGTCGAGCGAGCCGAAGAACCACGCCTTCCAGCTCTGCGTGCCGCTGTACACGGCGGCGCTGTAGAAGCTGTTGAGGCTGTTGCCGGACAGGTTCCAGGAGTAGAGCACCGCCGCCAGGACCATGATCGCGATCAGTGCGGGCAGCGACCAGCGTGGCGCCCGGTCCGGCGGCGGCGATGGGGGAGCCGTCTCGGAGGTCGTCGGAGGCGCCCAGTCCGGGGACCCGGCGGGGGGCACGGTCGGGTGGGGGAGGGGATCGGTGGCAGATGTCACCCTGCGCATGCTGTACGGCGGTTGTGGGTGGCCGCTGTGCCGAAGCTGGCCGTCGGCTGTGAAGACGCACTGGGGGTGGTAAGGGCCTGCCCACGCATTGCCCAACAGGGCAGACGAAGTGGGTCGTTCGTACAACCATTCATACGAACTGGTGAGTCAAAGGGGCATGACTCACCGGACCGCAAGACACAGGAGAGGACTGGTCGGCACGGCGCTCGGCGCCGCCGTCCTCATAACCGGGGTGGCCGCCGCCGCGCCCGCTGCCGCCGCCGCGCCCACCGTCACCTGCACGTCCAGCAAGGCCGCTCTCGCGGTCAAGTTGAAGAAGGACATCACCGCCGCACTCGCGAGCCGCAAGGGCACGGTCGCCGTCGGCCTCTACGACCGCACCACCAACACCACCTGCACCCTGCGCGCCTCCTCCGCCTTCGACTCGGCCAGCGTCGTCAAGGTCACCGTCCTGTCCGCGCTGCTGTGGGACGCGCAGAAGACCGGCCGGGCGCTGACCAGCCGGGAGAAGACCCTCGCCACGGCCATGATCACGAAGTCGGACAACGCCTCCACCTCGACCCTGTGGAAGCAGCTCGGCCCGACGAAGATCAAGAACTTCCTGACGGCCGCGAAGATGACGCAGACCAAGCCGGGCGCGAACGGCTACTGGGGCCTGACCCAGATCACCGTCACCGACGAGCAGAAGCTGCTGAAGCTGCTCACCGCCAAGAACACGGTCCTCACCGACGCCTCGCGCGCCTACGTCAGCACACTGATGGGCCAGGTCATCTCCTCGCAGCGCTGGGGCACCCCCTACGGGAGGCCCGCCGGGGTCAGCTGGCACGTCAAGAACGGGTGGCTGTCGCGCTCCACGCTCGGCTGGCGGGTGCACAGCGTCGGCACCTTCAAGGGCGGCGGCCACGACTACGTCATGACGGTCCTCACCCACGGCAACAGCACCATGAACTACGGCATCACGACGATTCAGGGCGTCGCCAAGGTCATCCACAAGGATCTGGCCGCCTCCTGAGCGAGCTTTCACGCGGTGTCCCACCGCACGTCACCGACCCGCCCTACGGTGACGCCCATGCGCCTGCGAACCGTACTCGCCACCCTCACCGCCGGCCTGGCGGCGGCCACCACCCTCACCGCCGCCGGGCCCGCGAACGCCGACCCGGCCACGAACACGGCCACGAACCCGACCGCGCACTCGGCCACGAAACCGGTCACGAAACCGACCGCGCACCCGGCCGCGAACACGGCCGCGAACACGGCCGCGAACACGGCCACGCACCCGGTCACGGGCAATGCCTGTTCACCGGCCGTCTCCATCGGCCGCTTCTCCGACGCCCTCGACAAGACGGCTTTCGGCGGCACCTTCGTCGGTAACTTCTCCGCCCTCGCCCGTGACGGGGACGGCTCCCTCGCCGCCCTCTCCGACCGCTCCGCCCTCTTCCGCCTGGATGCGAAGACCCTCGCCCCGAAGTCGGTCGTCCCGCTCGCCGACGAGAACGGCGCCGCGCTCGACAGCGAGGGCCTGGCCATCGACACGGACGGCACCCGGCTCGTCACCTCGGAGACCGAGCCGTCCATCCGCCGCTACAGCCGTGACGGCAAGATCCTCGACCGTCTTCCGGTCCCGTCCTCGCTGCTCGTCGCCCCGGCCGGCCGTGCCACCTCCAACCAGACCTTCGAGGGCCTGACGCTCCTGCCCGGCGGACGCGCCCTGCTCGCGTCGATGGAGTACGCGATCTCCGGCGACAGCGCGGGCACCGTCCGCTTCCAGACCTGGACCAGGACCAGGGGCGGCCACTTCGCGCTCGGCGCCCAGTACGCCTACCGCACCGACTCCGGCCTCGGCGTCCCCGAGGTGCAGGCCCTTGCCGACGGCCGGCTCCTCGTCCTGGAGCGCGGCTTCACCGCCGGCGTCGGCAACACGGTCCGTCTCTACCTGGCCGACCCCCGCCGCGCGACGAACACCGCCGGCGTCGAGAGCCTGACGGGGCAGGACGACGTACGTCTGATCAAGAAGACCCTCCTGACGGACATCGCGTCCTGCCCGTCACTGGGAGCGACCGCCAGGCAGCCCCAGCCGAACCCGCTGCTCGACAACATCGAGGGCATGGTGATCACGGGCCGCGACCAGGGCCGGCTGAAGGTGCTCCTGGTCAGCGACGACAACCAGAACGCGGCACAGACGACCCGCCTCTACGACCTGCGGGTACGTGTCTGACCCACGCTCCGAATTGTTGCGGAGGGATGAAATCCGCTTCCTTCGGCGTTGGTGCCTTCCGGCAGACCAGGACCGGGACGACCGGGACGACCGGACGACCGGGACGACCGGACGACCGGGACGACCGGACGACCGGGACGACGGGACGACCGGACGACAGGAAGGCATCGGCGTGGCAGTGCAGCAGGGGGAGCGGCAGCGGGGCTGGGCGCGCAGACTGGCCGGGTACGCCTGGCGGCACCCGAAGGACGTCGTCCTGGCGCTCGGCTCCTCCCTGGCCGGCATGGCCGTCATGGCGCTGGTCCCGCTGGTCACCAAGGTGATCATCGACGACGTGATCGGCGGCCACACCCGGGACATGGCCCCCTGGGCGGGAGCCCTGCTCGCCGCCGCCGTCCTCGTCTACGCCTCCACCTACATCCGCCGCTACTACGGCGGCCGGCTCGCCCTCGACGTCCAGCACGACCTGCGGACCGAGATGTTCGAGACGATCACCCGCCTCGACGGCCGGCGTCAGGACGAGCTGTCCACCGGCCAGGTCGTGGGCCGCGCCACCAGCGACCTCCAGCTCATCCAGGGTCTGCTCTTCATGCTCCCGATGACGATCGGGAACCTCCTCCTCTTCCTGATCTCCCTGGTCATCATGGCGTGGCTGTCCCTGCCGCTCACCCTGGTAGCCCTCGCCGTGGCACCCGCGCTCGCGTACATCGCCCGGCGCAGCCGTACGAAACTCCACCCGGCCACCTGGTACGCCCAGGCCCAGGCGGCGGCCGTCGCCGGTGTGGTCGACGGAGCGGTCAGCGGTGTACGGGTCGTGAAGGGCTTCGGCCAGGAGGACCAGGAGACGGGCAAACTGCGGGAGGTCGGCCGCCGTCTCTTCGCCGGCCGGCTGCGCACGATCCGCCTGAACTCGGCCTACACCCCCGCCCTCCAGGCTGTCCCCGCACTCGGCCAGGTCGCCATGCTGGCACTCGGCGGCTGGCTGGCCGTGCGCGGCCACATCACCCTCGGCACCTTCGTCGCGTTCTCCACCTACCTCGCCCAGCTCGTCGGCCCGGTGCGGATGCTCGCCGTGGTCCTCACGGTCGGCCAGCAGGCCCGCGCGGGCACCGAACGCGTCCTTGAGCTGATCGACACCGAGCCGTCGATGACGGACGGCACCAAGGCCCTGCCCGCCGACGCCCCCGCCACCGTCGAGTTCGACGACGTGGCCTTCGGCTACGACGCCGGCCGGCCCGTCCTCGACGGCCTCACCTTCGAGATCCGGGCCGGGGAGACCCTCGCCGTCGTGGGCTCCTCCGGCTCGGGCAAGTCCACGGTGTCCCTCCTCCTGCCGCGCTTCTACGACGTCACCCGGGGCGCCGTCCTCGTCGGCGGTCACGACGTCCGCGAGCTCACCCTCGACTCGCTGCGGGCCGCGATCGGCCTCGTCCCCGAGGACTCGTTCCTCTTCTCCGACACCGTCCGCGCCAACATCGCGTACGGCCGCCCCGACGCCACCCAGGAGCAGATCGAGGCCGCCGCCCGCGCCGCCCAGGCCGACCGGTTCGTCGCCGAGCTGCCCGACGGCTACGACACGACGGTCGGCGAGCACGGACTCACCCTCTCCGGCGGCCAGCGCCAGCGCGTCGCGCTCGCCCGGGCGATCCTCACCGACCCGCGGCTGCTGGTCCTCGACGACGCGACCTCCGCCGTGGACGCGGCGGTCGAGCACGAGATCCACGAGGCGCTGAAGCAGGTCATGCGGGGCCGTACGACCCTGCTCATCGCGCACCGCCGCTCCACCCTCAACCTCGCGGACCGCATCGCCGTACTGGACGCCGGCCGCCTCGCCGACCTCGGTACCCACGAGGAGCTCCAGGAACGCTCCGCGCTCTACCGCCGCCTGCTCACCGACCCCGACGAGCTCGGCGGCGTCTCGCCCGGCCACGCCCGGCCGTCCTCCACCCGGAGCGAGGACACGACCGTCCGTGACGAGCTGGACGCCGAGTTCGACGCCGAGCGCGGGGTCACCCCCAGGCTGTGGACCGGCGACCGGGAGCCGAAGGACACCGCGCTGTCCGGGATGCCGGCCACCCCCGAACTCCTCGCCCAGATCGAGGCGCTGCCCACGGCCGCCGACACCCCCGACATCGACGAACGGCAGGCGGTCCGGCCGGAGGCGTCGTACGGCCTGCGCAGGCTGCTGCGCGGTTTCGGCGCACCCCTGCTCGTCAGCCTCGGCCTGGTCGCCGTCGACGCCGGCACGAGCCTGCTGCTGCCGGTGATGATCCGGCACGGCATCGACCAGGGCGTGACCCGGGCGGCGCTGGGCGCCGTCTGGGCGGCCTCGCTGCTCGCGCTGCTCGCCGTGCTGGTGCAGTGGGTCGCGCAGACCGGCGAGATCCGGATGACCGGCCGCACCGGCGAACGGGTGCTCTACAGCCTTCGGCTGAAGATCTTCGCCCAGCTCCAGCGTCTCGGACTCGACTACTACGAGCGGGAGCTGACCGGCCGGATCATGACGAGGATGACGACCGACGTCGACGCCCTCTCCACCTTCCTGCAGACCGGCCTGGTCACGGCCTTCGTCTCGGTCGTCACCTTCTTCGGCATCATGGGCGCCCTGCTGGTCATCGACCTCCAGCTCGCGCTGATCGTCTTCGCGACGCTCCCGCCCCTCGTCGTCGCCACGTACTTCTTCCGCCGCGCGAGCGTGAAGGCGTACGAACTCGCCCGCGAGCGCGTGTCGACGGTCAACGCCGACCTCCAGGAGTCGGTGTCCGGGCTCAGGATCGTGCAGGCCTTCCGGCGCGAGCGGGACGGCGCGGCACGGTTCGCGGAGCGCAGCGACAGCTATCGCAGGGCGCGCGTCCGGGGCCAGTGGCTGATCTCGGTCTACTTCCCGTTCGTTCAGCTGCTGTCCTCGGTCGCGGCGGCGGCGGTCCTGATCGCGGGCGCGGGCAGGGTGGACGCGGCGACCCTCACCACCGGCGCCCTGGTCGCGTACCTCCTCTACATCGACCTGTTCTTCGCGCCGGTCCAGCAGCTCTCCCAGGTCTTCGACGGCTACCAGCAGGCGACCGTCTCCCTGGGCCGCATCCAGGAGCTGCTCCGGGAGCCGACGTCCACGAAGTCCGCCGACGAGCCGCAGGAGGTCCTCGCGCTGCGCGGCGAGATCGCCTTCGAGGACGTGCACTTCAAGTACGGCGATGAGGAAGAGGCCCTGACCGGGATCGAGCTGAGCATCCCGGCCGGCCAGACCGTCGCCTTCGTCGGTGAGACCGGCGCGGGCAAGTCGACCCTCGTCAAGCTGGTGGCCCGCTTCTACGATCCCACCGGCGGCCGGGTCACCGTCGACGGCACGGACCTGCGCTCCCTCGACCTCACCTCGTACCGCCACCGGCTGGGTGTCGTCCCGCAGGAGGCGTACCTCTTCCCCGGCACCGTCCGCGACGCCATCGCCTACGGCCGGCCCGGCGCCACCGACGCCGAGGTGGAGGCGGCGGCCCGGGCGGTCGGCGCGCACGAGATGATCGCCACCCTCGACGGCGGCTACCTCCACGGGGTCGCCGAGCGCGGACGCAACCTCTCCGCCGGCCAGCGCCAGCTGATCGCGCTGGCCCGCGCCGAGCTCGTCGACCCGGACGTCCTCCTCCTCGACGAGGCGACGGCCGCCCTCGACCTGGCGACGGAAGCCCTGGTCAACCAGGCCACGGACCGCCTGGCCGGCCGCCGTACGACCCTGGTGGTGGCCCACCGCCTGACCACCGCCGCCCGCGCCGACCGCGTCGTGGTCATGGATCACGGCCGGGTCGTGGAGGACGGCACGCACGACGAGCTTCTCGCGCTCGACGGCAGGTATGCCCGCCTGTGGCGGACGTTCGTGGGAGAGGACGAG